>CAYSOH010000046.1:0-6639 GCA_964432625.1 uncultured archaeon | reverse complement strand
CTTATTCAGAACACAAAAACGGGGGGTGATAGACTGACCTTGGCTCCTATGGCTCAGGTAGATGATGGTAAAATGGATTTAGGAGTAATATATCACCTTGGCCGTCTTAAAGTTCTAAAAATGTTTAATCAATTGAAGGCAGCGGGTTCTCATGTTTGGAATCCCAATGTAGAATTCTATAGATTCTCAAATCTTAAAATAGAAACAGATGATCCCACACCTATCAATATAGATGGAGAAAATGTTGGCTTTACACCAGTAGAAATAGATGTTTTACCATCAGCCATAAAAATATTCCATTAACATAAGACATACTAATATTTTAAGGGAGTCTCTAACGGATTATGCAGGGACCTTCTACATTAGATAGTCTAAAGCAAAAACTGTTAGATTCTGGAGCTGTTAAGTTTGGAGATTTTACACTTACTTCGGGTAAGAAATCGAATTACTATGTAGACCTGAAACTGGCTTCTACGGATCCCTTAATCCTAAGTTCGATTTCTAAGGAATTTTCTAAATTAATGCCGGAAAATGTAGACTTTATTGCAGGAATGGAATTAGGCGCTGTACCTCTTGCAACAGCTCTTTCCTTGGAAACAGGTATACCCTATTCGATGATAAGGAAAAGTAGTCGAGAACATGGTACTGGTTCTAGAATAGAAGGGCCGAAAAAGGGCCGTGTAGTTCTAGTTGACGATGTAGCTACTACTGGCGGTTCAAATATGGAGTCTGTTGAAATATTAACTGAAGCCGGGGCTGAAATAGCTAAGATATTGGTCGTAGTTGATAGAGAAGAAGGAGCTGCGGAAAAATTATCCAATCTCAATATTGATTATAAGTCGTTAGTTTTAGTATCTGATTTGGTGGATTAATGAATTTTTTGGTTATTGGTAGTGGTGCTAGAGAGCATATAATAGCTGAAAAGTTAAGTCGTTCTGGTTCTTCTGTATGTAGCGTATTAACAAATTTGAATCCAGGCCTACTAGAATTATCCCGTTCGACTTACACAGTTGACAATTTTAATTCTGATAAATCAAAAAAATCAATTTTGGAGTTTGCACAAAATAATTCAATAGATTGTGTTGTCATTGGGCCAGAAGGTCCATTAGCTAATGGTTATTCAGATATATTTTGGAAACAAAAAATACCTGTTGTTGGTCCTACTCAGCTTTTGGCCCAAATTGAATCTAGCAAGGGCTTTACACGAGACTTGTTGAGGAAATATGACATTCATGCGTCTCCTAATTACAAACGTTTTGAAAGTGTTAATGGGGCTTCAGAATTCATGGATGAACTTGGTGGAGAGTTTGTCATTAAATTTGATGGTTTAATGGGTGGTAAGGGAGTTAAGTTATCGGGAGAACATTTAGCTTCTAAAGAGGAAGCCTTAGAATACTGCAAAGAGATAATAAGTAATTTAGGAACATTTGTAATAGAGGAGAAGATATTTGGTGAAGAATTTTCATTGATGAGTTTCTGCGATGGAATCACAACATCTCATATGCCTGCGGTTCAGGATCATAAGAGAGCACATGAAGGAGATACTGGACCCAATACAGGAGGAATGGGGAGTTACACTGATAGCAACCATTCACTTCCTTTTCTAAAAGAACAGGATATCATTGTTGCACAGGAGATAAATGAGAGAGTTCTCCGCTCTTTGAAGGACCATACGGGCCAAGGTTACAAAGGCATTCTTTACGGAGGTTTTATGGTTACTAGTAGTGGCGTTAAATTGATAGAATATAATGCTCGTTTTGGAGATCCTGAAGCGATGAACCTATTAGCTCTTTTAGAATCTGACTTTGCCAAAGTCTGTAGTGATATAGCTAATGGAACCTTATCTCCGGTAGATTTTAGGAAAGAAGCTTCTGTATGCAAGTACGTTGTTCCCTTGGGCTATGGAAGTAATCCTAGAAAAGACACTACTTTATTGATAGATAACCAATTTTCTAAAACTTCAGATTTGTACTATGCAGCTGTCAATTTATTAGATGGTAAAATAGCTACTACTAGTTCGCGTGCGGCTGCACTAGTTTCATGTGCAGATACAATTAAAAAAGCTGAAGAAAAATGCGAAAAAGCATTGACTTATATCTCAGGAGATAACATATATGTCCGTCATGACATTGCTAAGCCAGATTTAATCAATAAACGAATAGAAAATATGGAGATGATAAGATGAGCCTGTTAATTGCTTTTGTTCTTTTAATTATTGGCTTGATACTATTAACTAGAGGAGCAGACTATTTCATAGACAATTCGGCTTCTTTTGCGGAGGATAAGGGTATATCTCCGCATGTCGTTGGTGTGACGATTGTAGCTTTTGGAACTAGTTTACCAGAATTATTAGTTTCAATAATTTCTTCATTTCAGGGATATAATGATTTAGCTTTAGGGAATATAGTTGGGTCAAATATATCCAATATAGGGCTTGTATTAGCTAGTTCAAGTTTTGTCTTTTATTATTTATTGGGGACAGATGTACAACCTAATAGTGATTCTAACAAAGATAGTTATGTTATGATCTTAGCAGTTTTCTTACTTATTATTTTTGCACAAGATAATATCATTAATTTTGTAGAAGGTCTTGCTTTTTTTATGTTGTACATTATTTATCTTGTTTCATTATATTATCGTTCTAGAAACAAAAGTGGAAATAGTGGAAGTGATGAGCAAACCTCATACAATTTTCTTGTTGGGGGTTTGATAGCCATGCTTATGGGTGCCCAGTTAACCGTAGATTCAGCAGTGGAAGTGGCTTCCCATTTAGGTATTTCAGAAATGGTCATAGGTCTTAGTGTTGTTGCAGTTGGAACCAGTCTGCCTGAACTTGCAGGAACCTTATCAGCAGCTAAAAAGGGCCATAAGGAAATTGCAGTGGGAAATGTCATTGGTTCGAACATTGCTAATATTTTCATGGTGATGGGTGTTTTAGCAATGATCAATGATATTGTCGTCGAACAATGGGTTTTAGACACTACTTTACCATTATTGATGATTATAACAATAGCTACTTTTGGTTTAATTAGAGTTCCATTCAATAGATTAAGTGGATCCATATTATATGCGTTTTTCTTACTATTCATCTACGAGCTCACATTTGTATGAGAAAATTAATTGAATTTCAAATTTTAGACACTAATGCAGTTCACTATGGTCTTGACATATCAGATTTAATGGATAATGCTGGTAGAGGAATTGCGGATTATATTCTTAGTAATTTTGATTTGGAACATTCAATATCAGTTGTTTGTGGTACTGGAAACAATGGAGGAGATGGATATGTAGCTTCTAATATTTTAATCAAAGAAGGTTATGATGTCAGAATATTTTCAGTTTCAAGGCCGGATGCAGGTATACTCAAAAAGAAGTATGAGCTTGTTTTAGATAATACAAGAAGTATTGAGGAATTGTTTGATTTAAAAGATAAAACAGACATTGTTATTGATTGTTTATTAGGTTCTGGAATCAAAGGGAATCCTAGGCCACCCTATGATAAATGTATTAATTTTATAAATGATTTTGAGAATATTATTTCAGTAGACATTCCCTCAGGTTTGGGTACTAATAATTCAGTTATTCCAGACGTGACAATTACTTTTCATGATTACAAAATGGGTATGAATGAAGATAATAGTGGAATTATAGTTCTTCACGATGTTGGTTTTCCTAAAGATATAGATGAAAAGACAGGACCTGGAGAATTATTACTATACCCCGATTTCGATCCTGAAAAGCATAAAGGTCAGAATGGTAAAGTAGCTATTATTGGAGGTGGTCCCTATTCGGGTGCTCCTGCTCTTTCAGCTCTTGGATCTTATAGAGCAGGTACTGATCTAGTGCATGTTTTTGTTCCAGAGTCTTCTTTCGAGCAAGTATCTACATTTGCTCCTGAATTATTGGTTCACAAATTGTCAGGTGAGATTGTTTCAAAAATGAATATAGATTTACTTTTTGAACAGGAATTTGATAGTATTGTTATTGGCCCAGGTATGGGCAAGGACCCCACATCTTTGGAAGCAGTTCAGACTGTTATTGATAATTGCGATAATATAGTGATTGATGCAGATGGAATATCTAAATATGATTTCCAGAACAAAAATGTAATTCTTACGCCCCATAAAGGCGAGTTATCCAGATTAGGCCTTAGATCTAATCAAACAGACTTATTTGAATTTTCGAGTAAGAATAATGTAACAATACTTCTGAAAGGTAAAACGGATGTAATTACAGATGGCCATTTTGTTAAGAAAAACAGTACAGGACATCCTAGGATGGCAGTTGGTGGTTCAGGTGATGTTCTAGCGGGTGTTTGTGGCGGATTAATGGCTAAAGGACTTACGCCATTTGAATCTTCTAGACTGGCAGCATATAGTATTGGGTTAGCAGGAGAACATTGTTACAATAATGTAGGTCCTGGTTTCCTTCCGACAGATTTGGCTGCTTCTATCTCTATGATTCTTAAAAGGAGTTAATTTTTCTTCTGAAAGAAACGAATGCTAGTACCAATATGATAGGAATAATCCCGAGGCCTGATAACATATTGTCTTCATTTTCATCTGCCATAATCTCCTGTTTTTCAGATACCATTATAGTCTGCTCATATGAAGATAATTTACCATGGCCTGTGTCTATTTCAATACTGTAAACATAAGTTCCCGGATTATCAAAGTATAATTCACCATAGTAGTAATTACCTTCCTTATACATTGGTATTTTTTGACCTTCTGCAAGTACTCCCTCAGAAGTCTTTGCAACAATCATATTGACTGTTTTAGCCTCTTCATAGTCGATTATGGCGCTAATTCTTGTGACAGTTGAAGTTTCTATACTAGATGGAGGAATTGAATATATTAGTCCTTGATTTCTAACATCTAGGTTTCGATATAATGTACTTACTCCCCCCCATCTATCTGTACATTCTATCTCCATTAGACATTCCCCATCTTCATATTTAGTTGAGTCCCAGTTGAAAATCACATTTTCTTCCTCGCTGTCTAATTCATTCCATGTTCCACCATCAATTCTATATTTCAGGGAAAGGAGGTTACTATAATCATAAACACTTAGATCAAATTGAGCTATGGCTGTAACATCATTACTAAATGAATTAAGAATCAATGAAGGTGGCGTACTATCTGTTTCAAACCTGAGTCCATTTTCAGTAGTGTACCCTTGGCTATCTACAGATTGGATGTCTATCCAGTGCCATCCATCCCAAGTAGGTACCCATTTGGCTGTAAAAATATTAGAATCATCTGTAGAAAGACTTCTCCAAGTTCCATTATCTATTCTATACTGAACGCTTTCTATACCATCTGGGTCTGTAGTTTCTACCTCGATATTTACTCTTGTATTGTAGAAGTCTTCCTCAGGACTAATTATCTCAAGATAAGGATATGTTACATCTTCCTCATTGAAAACAGTTATATTTACGCTATTTTCAGCTTTATTTGAGCTAGCGTCTAATGCTTTGAATGTTACAGTGTAATCTCCATTACCGGCACCGGCTTCTTGGGTATTCCAACTGGCGATGTATGCATCATCTTCACTGTAATACATCTTTCTCCAATTTCCATTATCAATTCTATATTCGACTTCAGAGACTTTGTTATCATCAGTCACATCTACTTCAAAAACAGTTATAGATTCAACAACGGCGCCTTCACTAGGTGATATAATTTGGATTGTAGGAGAATTTTCATCATTTAATATTTCAAGATTAAACGTTTCAATCATACTAGCTCCTCTGTCTACAACTTTGATATCTAGTTGATGTTCTCCATTAGTCAATTCAGTTGTATCTAAATTAAAACTAAAATCACCATTAAAGGAGGACAAACCTGAATTGAGCCATGCAGTATTATCCCATCTGTAGTATACAGTTTCAATTTCCGATTTTTCACTAACTGCGGATCCTTCCAGTCCAATGTTTCCACTCAACAATCCTTCAGGAATTTCAACATCTAGTTCAGGAGGTATAGCAAAGGCAGTTTCTAAAACATATTTATCTGTCGATGTAGACTCATCATTGAAAAAAGCTACGAATATGTTGATATTTTCATATTCAATATCTGAAAAATCATTACCATTACTATCTTCATGCTCTCCTCCTATCCAAATAGTATTCAATTCTTTAGTTTCGTGTGGATCTAATTCAACGCTTTCATCAAAAGCGTAGTCTAGGAAGCCAAAATGGTAAGGGTCTCCGTCATAGTTGTTATACCTAGAGACTTTTTCAACAATGTAAGCACGAACATAACCATTGAATGTAGGATCACCTAATGATGCATCTTCATTCCATGTCATAGAAACACTAACTCCAAGTTGATCAGCACCTAAATGTTCCATTTCTATGTCTAATGTAATATCAGTATCATCTCTTTGACCACAATTATCTATGGCTTGTTCATAGTTTGAAGTGTCCGATTGTCCCCCAGAAACTTTTTCATCGTTTCCATCGAAAATAACTGTTGGATATCCTGTTACATCCGGGTAATCATCCATTCGTTCATCAGCCTTATCATTTACATCAGTGATTAAGGCAACGAAGAAAAATTTATCATGATAATAGGGTTCATTTGGTATATCATCATATATTTTCATAAGATTCTCAGCTGCACTCGGACAATATAC
>CAYSOH010000045.1:0-6640 GCA_964432625.1 uncultured archaeon | reverse complement strand
CTCAATACACCTTGGTGAAACAAGGCTCCTCCAATCACTAGATAGCCAGCTAATGCAGCTACATTAACCAATATCGAATCATGGACATCATAGTGTATGTTCTCTAGTGCACTGGCATACAGGAACGCTAGGAAAAGATAGAGAAAACCTAGCCGTCCAGCTACTCGTGGTCCATTATCGTTGATTATCCCATATGCTATCCACATTCCAGCTCCTCCAAAGAAAAGTACTGTACCAAAACCGAACCCAGCTACAAACAGAACATCAACAACAGTCATGTCCGGATGTCTTCCCTCTGTCATCAAGAGTTTCCAGAATTCTACAGAACCTCCAAAAAACAATCCAAATCCAGCTGAATAGAATGGTGCCGCTGGTTCAGATTTAAAAGTGTTAAGATTTACTCCAATGAACAGGAATATCATGAGAATAATCGGCGACACTAGAATCATAGATGCATATCCTGTTCTTTCTGAATGTTTGTCTATTCCTCCCAAGATCATTATGATATCAGCAACTGTACCACATACGACACCTATGCCACAAGCCAAGTACAATTTACGTTCAACTAATCTATCTTCTACATTTTTTATTATCCATAGAAATAGAGCCAGTGCTGGCATGATATAGGCCAGCATCCCGAGAACATTCCCTTGGAATATGACGGAATCCATTATGGTCTTTTCCTGCTTAGGGCGATTGCTGTAAGAATTATTGTCAAAGCAGAGATACTCATAGATATTGCTGAAATTCCTTCAACCTTAGATTCTTCTTGAACTGGTGCAGTTACATATTCTCTTATGGTTATTGAATTTATGTGAACCTCATAAAGCGGTCGATTGAGAGGATCGTTGGAAGTTGGAACCTGTGCAACAGCTTGTACTATATCCATACCTTCTCTCACAACACCAAATACTACGTAACCAGGATCATCTTCCTGAGATCTATTACCATTATCCAATCCGTGTTGAGACCCATCACAAATGTAAAATTGACTTGTGGCAGAATCAGGATCTACACTTCTAGCCATCCCTAGGGCGCCATTTATGTGAGTGAGATTTCCGTCTGCTTCAAAGGGTATGGTTTCATCCGACCCATTACTTCCACAGCTAGGGTTACTGGCTGGATAGACTCCTACAGCCGTGCATGTTGGATCTCCTGCTTGAATAACAAAATCATCAATAACACGATGAAAGAAGATTCCATCATAGAATGATTGATTCACTAAGTCTACAAAATTTGTTACAGTGATGGGTGCCCAATTCAGAAACAATTCCAGAACAATCTCACCTTGGATTTCGTCTCCACCAGCTATTCCAGAATCATATGTCAAATTGATTACGACAATTGGATTCCCTTCGTATGAATTCTCCATTGGACTTGCGTCTGCTACGATTCCAGGTGAAAACATAAGAATCACAGACAGGAAAATCGCTACCCTCATATTTCGTCCATATATGGTGTCTTTTTACGATTATAGCCTACAGTAACTATTAAATGTCCGTTAAATTTCGCCGTAATATGGATGTTAAGGTAACTGACAGAGCCAAATCTAAGTTGCACGATATGGGAGTCTCCGACGAGATTTTCCTTCGAATAGGTGTTACCTCAGGGGGCTGTTCTGGGAACACTTATGATGCAGTTTTAGACGACCAAATAAAAGATGTTGATGATATTTATTATCAAGAGGGCGTTCTCCGGATAGTTTCAGATAAAGTTAGTTCGATATATCTGGATGGTTTGACCATTGATTTCTCAGACGATTTAATTGAACCCGGCTTCAGATTAAGTAACAAGAATGCCAAGGGTTCATGTGGATGCGGTTCCAGTTTCAGTACTGGTGATGCTCCTAACGTGGAGACTGGTTTCTCAGTATAATCATGGCAATACGTCCCATATCAATTCTGGGTGGCGACTCAGTTTATTGCATAAACGAAGCACAGATGCTTGCAGCCAGAAAACTCGCTAATGACGATCCCGAAGCGTCTAAGAAAATTCAATCAGAGCTAGAAAAATTAGACACGGATTTCTCTAGGAATGAGAGAGCAGCACTTGCCTTTACTATAATCGAAAATTTACGAGAAGATCGCGAAAAGTAGTCATGGAAGAGTCGATCAATGTTCTAGGAGGTAAGCTTGAGCCATGTTCTACAGATCCTATGACTGGTTGGTTCAGAGATGGTTGTTGCAATACAGATAATCGGGATTTTGGAAGACATGTAATCTGCGTTGTTATGACCGATGTCTTTCTTGCATTTTCTAAAGGGGCAGGTAATGATCTTAGTACACCAATGTCTGGATTTTCCGGTTTGAAAGAGGGCGACCACTGGTGCCTCTGCCTTTCAAGATGGGTTGAGGCCCATGATTCAGACATGGCACCCCAAGTAGTACTGGAATCAACCCATGAATCAGCTCTTGAAATGGTAGAACTAGAAACTCTGAAAAAATACGCTTACAAATCCGACTGATTATTGGTGGAGTTCTTTCCGGGGATCATCATCAGTTCCCCATTTGGTTATGAAATCCTTGGTTTTATCATAAAGTTCTTCGAATGAGTCCCAAACATACAATATAGGTTGATATTTTGTAACGTCATATGGTTGGGTTTCTATCTCCTCAAAGTCAGGAGTTCGATATTCAATAGAGGGACTGCATACACAAGCCTCATTCTTACCGCATCCATCTCCTGCGGTACAAGCGTGTTCCATTTCACCGAACGATGAAAGCATACCTGGGCCAACTGCCTTCACCTCACCATTTTCTCTACATGCACCAAATTCAAGAACGAACCAGTAGACAGTCCCAAGTCTCTTGATTGCAGCCTCGCTTTCGGTCCTCATGTCAGCCTCACCGAATAGAATATTCAATTCGGCCCATTCCGGTACCCCTAGCATTGCAGTGTGGCCAACTAGCTCGTGAACAACATCTGGTTCTGGAGTATAGAATGGTCTAGATGAGTGTCTAATGTATTGTGTAGACAGAAATACTTTGTTAGCCAGAGCAGTGTGAAATGTTTTTGGATGAACAAGTCCACCAACAGGTTCTTGTCTGAACCCAGTCATTTCCTGCAGCGTCTCACTAACTTCTTGGAGTTGAGGAATTCTATCTTCGGGAAGTCCCAATTTTTTTGCATTGTCAAGATACTGTTGGCACGCATATTTTTCATGTACTGGATTTATGCGTTCCATTATGGCAGCCCATACGGCATCCTCGCCTTCTGAATAAGGAGCATGAGGTATTTTCTTGCTTCTTCTTTCTTCCATGGACATTTCATTCCATTCCATAGCTATCTTTGCAATTTCATTTCTTCTAGCTCGATATCCTTCGTCCTTGAATCCAGGATGATCAGGATCAAGTTCGACAAAAACATTGCCTCCGACAATCTTTACGGCCGAATTTGCTTCATCTGTATGTTCACTAACTCCTTCTTCCGGTCCGTGCATAGAATATCTCCACCCTCCCATTTACGGCAGATAATAAATGCATTGTCATGGTTAAATTATTTATACATGTTGTCTCACCTTTAGATATGGATAGTGAGCAGGAGGACCGAACTTTGATGATAATCATGGGACTCTCTGTTTTGGGACTTATAGATTCTTTGTATCTATCCTACTTACATCATATTGTTAGTGAAGGTGCAGGTTGTCCAACACAGAATCTTCCTGGATTGGATTGTGGTGAGGTTTTGACCAGCGACCAAGCAGTGTTGTTTGGAATACCAGTTGCTTGGCTTGGAGTCTTGGGATTTATTGGTCTTTTCACACTTTCATTTGACCGCTATCTCAATATGGATATGGAAAGGACACGTTACAACATAATTTTACTACCAGTAATGGGTATAATCGGTAGCATTTTTGGAACGTACTTGACATACGCTGAAGCTTTTATCATCCATCAGTGGTGTCCTTTTTGTCTAATCGCCTTTGGCTTAACGTTAGGCGCAACTTTTTTTGCGTTTAGGACGTATGGCACGGAACTGATGGACTTCATTCGAGGAAAAAATGGCATCTAAACGAAAGCGTAAATTACAACAGAAAGCAGCTAGGGAAGTAGATCCGAAGATGCAAGCCCGTAGAGATTCTTTCAATGATATGATGTGGAGATTTGGGCCTCCATTCGTTGCGCTTGTAATCATTTTGAGCATTGTTTTTGTGGTTTTCATCTATGAACCTGGCAATCCAAAACCTGAGCCATGGGAGTTGGAGGAAACATCAACAGGAAAAATATACTCATCAGATGATTACTATGATACTGATCAACTGATACTCGTTGAATTTTTCCACTCAGAATGTGGCCATTGTAACCAACAAGCACCCATACTGAGAGACATATACGACACGTACATGGATAATTCAAGTGAGGACTACACTTCCTCTTTTCACATGTTCTCAATTGGAGGTTACAGTTTAGGCTCAAAGGAGGATAGTAAAAGCGATATCAGTGGCTTCAAATTTAAGTACACTTTACAGTGGCCTCATTTGTATGACCCTTCAGGTGAATTGATGAGAGACTATGGTTTCAGTTCATATCCTTCTTTGGTCTTAGTGAAAAATAATGAAATAGTTTATTCAGATAGTGGAACCAAGACTTACGAGCAATTGGTCCAAGAAATAGAAAAACATCTATAGGTCGTAAATTATTTAATAACAGCATTAAATAGAAAAATTAATGGATAAGAAGGGATTCTTCGCACTGCTCTTGTCATTGTTATTTGTTTCATCAGGCTGTCTTGATATAATGAACGATCAGGAAGAGACTGGTTTCTGGGGCGAAGATTGTAAGGAAGTCGCGGATGAGATATGTAAAGCAGGCCCAGCTCCAGATTTTGAGCTTGTTGATCAGTCAGGACAGCCAGTTAACATGTCTCAGTTCGAAGGGAAAGTGGTTCTGATAACATTTGTATTTACACACTGTCCAGATGTCTGCCCTGCAGTTACCTATCAAATGAAGAAATTATCTGAGGAATTAGGTGATGATTATAATGAGTCAGTTGTATTTCTTAGTGTAACCGTCGACCCGGATAGAGATACACCTGAGATTTTATCAGAATTTGCAGAATCTAAGAATGCATCATGGCAATTTTTGACCTCAGATGCAGAGGCGCCTGTTGGTCAGATGTTATCTGTCTGGAACGATTATGGCATTCACGTCGATATTGATGAAGCCGCCTGTGGAGGTAATGGACATTACATGGAAGGATATGAGGGGTGCCACTGTAATCCAGGATACATGCAGGATTCTTGGAATGTAGACACCTGTATAGTGGATCCAGATCATGATACAAATGTTATATTTGCAGAAGACAGCCTTGAGGAACAGATACTGGCCGCCCTTGATTTCTGGTCAAGTGGCATAGTCAATGAAAGCCAAACAATGGCTGGTATAGAGGCTCTAATTTCGCAGAAAATAGCCTCAGATTGGAAGTTAGATGATATGAATAGTACGGAACATTCCTCTTCTACGTATTACGACCAGAATCTTACTTTACTTGAGTTTTTCCATACTAATTGTTCACATTGTGAGAACCAAATTCCTGCATTGAGAGAATTCAATGCTAATTATTCATCAAATGTCAGCACAATATCAGTTGGTGGTTACAGTCTTGGAGGCAATCTAGACAATGTGAGCGATGTGGAAAATTTCACAATTGATCACAATGCAACATGGACCTATTTGTATGATGATACACACAGTTTGATGGAGGCATTTGGAGTGACTGCTTACCCTGGATGGATATTGCTCAATGGCGATCAAATAGTTGGAAGGCACACTGGTATGATGAGCTATACAGAGTTAGAATCCTTTGTTGAATCCCGTTCAGAACGAGTGAATATTAGTGAGCAGATGATAGATATATTAGATTATCTTGAACACTGGGAACAAGGTCACATATCGGATGATGAAATGGTTACGATAATTGCTAGTGCTCTGAATTACGAATATGAAGAAGAGGCTGAGGGGAACAAAGACTATGGCGTTACTCATTCTGCCAAACTTTACATAATCGATAAGGACGGAAATATCAGAGTAGTATGGCGCGGATACGATTGGACTTGGGCTTCAGTTTACCACGATGTTCAATTACTTCTTTAGTTAAGCAAAACCCAAATACCCTCTTTTTCTTTGGGAACCATGACACTCTTAGCGTTCGGCGACAGTGGTTTGGTTTTTTTCGACTATGATTTCAGTTATCTAAGCATAATGGCTGCCACAATTTCACTTTTTGTAGGAATAATAATGACCCAATCGGGCTTGGATAAGATTTTCAATTGGGAAAGTGAACTGGAATTTATGACTGAGAAGTTCTCAAAGACAATACTTGCTAACTTTTCCACTATAGGCCTCATACAAGTAACAATCTTGGAAACCCTTTCAGGCTTGTTATCATTGCTAGGTTCAGTAATGACTTTGTTCTATGGCGATGAATCGTATGGAATAGTGGGCCTATTATTGGCTGCAGGGTCTTTTTGTATTCTTATGGCTGGACAAAGAATATCAAAAGATTATGATGGTTCTGCTGCTTTGGTACCATATTTTATCTTAGTTATATTCGGACTGTTTATTTACAGCAGTTAAAATCCGCAGATAGTTCTCAAGTCGTCAACAGCACCAGGTTGAGTTAATCCTATAGCTAGGAATAA
>CAYSOH010000044.1:0-6790 GCA_964432625.1 uncultured archaeon | reverse complement strand
ACACCACACATATTGGCAAATTCTTCCTCAAAATTAGCTACTTCTGGCCCTTGAGCAATTATTCCCGAGCGCAAAACTCTGTCAACAGCAGCTCTCTCCTCTGAACCCATTTGAGGGTTAGCAATTGGTATCACGATGACTGTATCTAAAATGTATCTATTAAAAACAGAGGTACGACACTTGAGATTTGTTTTTCAGAAAAGGTGGAGCATAAAATATTTATAGACGATAATTGAGAGAAAGGTTTATATATAAGTATTATGGAAGGCTGACTGGTATAAACATGTTTGAAGAAACAAATTGGAAAACTGTAAGCGCTGAAATGATTGGGACCTTTTTTTTGGTTTTTTTTGGAGTAATCGCTTTTGCTAGCTCGGAAGATGTCTTCCAAGGCGCTCTAACACTTGGTCTGACACTTATGGTCCTTGTTCACGTTTTTGGACCTATATCAGGGTGTCATCTCAATCCAGCTGTAACTATTGGAGTCAGGATGTCTAAAAAAATGAGTCAAGATGATGCAATAGGTTACATGGGTGCTCAGATTGTAGGGGCAACCCTTGGTTTTGTTCTTTTCAAATTCCTGAATCCAGGTGGTGATGATGCTGTAGTCGATGGAGATATGGCAATCTTGATGTCTGCAGCCATTGGAACTATGTTCTTTGTAATGATTCTATTGAGTACTCAAGATCCATTTGCGGTTGGGGCCACTTTATTCGTAGTTTCCAGTACTGCATTTGGTGGCGTAAATCCTGGGGTTGACCTTGGAAACATGATTGCTCTAGCTATAGATGGAAACGCAGACTGGGCATTCTTTGGAATTATTGGATCTATTGTCGGTGCTTTCCTAGGATGGGCTGCTAAAGACAATGCTATAGATTAAAACCCAACAATAAAGAGCTAGAGAATAGGGTGGGGTTCCAGCCCCGCCTCTACATTAATTGTGTTACTTCTTCAACTGAACGAAGTTCTTGAAAATATATTTGTTCTATTGAATCATACATTTCTTCGTCTTCTTTAATTAAAGATAGCACTTCTTCATATCCGGCAGCAGCTTTCTGCTCTGTCTTCAATGATTCTGCTAACATCACTTTGTAATCAGTTGTGTGGACAATTTCGGTAGAATCTCTCTCAGTTACTGCAATGCCGCCTAATTTTACGATAGCGGATCTGACCATTTCTGCGTGTGTGTGTGATTCACTAGCTTCTTCATCAAAAAATGGTTTTAGATGAAGGCGATTGATTCCTTTAACATACGCTGAATAATGGGAGTAAAGAGCCGCTGCGCGCAATTCCCATCCCAGTCCTCCATTAAGCTTCTCAATAAGTTCCGAAGTGCTCATATTAGTCAATGTTTACTTTAGTTGATAAAACTTTTGACTTTCTATCTTGATTGGACAGGTAACGAAGATGTCCTAGTCATAATAATCTTCTGTTTTGTGTCCAAATTTAAATCAGAATCATTTATATCATGTGAAGAATAATCAAAATTGACCTTGGAAATCAATGAATCATCGGCATCAATCAGTACTGATAATTCTTTCGGAACTTCTGAGAATGAAACCCAAGCAATCTCCTTACTATCTGGAGACACGCCTGCAATCTCAATCGCCTTTGAAATCTGTCGCTGAGCAGTCAAATAAAGTAGCAATTCGGTCGAGCGATCCTTAGAAAAATTATATTTCCCCAAATGAGACTTATCAGCGAGTTTAGCTGCCTGACTTAGATGAATTCTACCACAAACTACTTTTGGATTAACCAAAGCAAAATCAGGACCTATTAATTTCATTAATTCCTCGATTCTACCGTTCTTCAAATGGCCACAACCTACCTGAATCTCCATAATGCTCAATTGACATAGCATATTATATAACAGGTAGCGCGCTCTATACAATAGGAGGAATACAATGGATCCCGAAATGGACGGCAAGGTTGCCCAATTAGAGAGTGGTCTGACTTTAGAACAACAAAGACTGGAGAAGCTTTGGGACGCCTACGAGCAACAAGAAAAAGATTTGAATGCATCCTTAGACCAAATTAACATTTTAGAGGCCGATATCGAAACAAAAGGAACTATGATAACCTCACTTCAAGAATTACTAGGTGAAAGGGATTCAAAACTTCGTGAATTAGAGGTAGAAAGACAGAGGCAAATGAAAGTTGAAGCTGAATATGCTCCTAAAATAGATGAAATGGAAGAGACTATAAAGGATCAAACTGGCAAGTATGATCGACTTTTAGCTATAACTCAGGAAATGGAAGACGAACTTGATTTAGCTAGAAATGCCTTACATGCCAGAGACAGTTGGTTTAATCTAAATGTCAGCAGTCTTGAATCAATATCAGATTTAATCAAGGAATGGAGAGACATACAGGCTGGTAAATTCCCTGAGAATACTGGAGCTGGTGGACCAGGTGGCGGAAAAGCAGAATTTGTTGAAGCTATATCATCAATAAAGGGACTCGGTGCTGTAAAAGCTGAGAATCTATATGATTCAGGATTCCACACTTTGGAGGATTTAAAGGCTGCAACCATTGAAGATATTGCCACCGTTGTTGGATTCACTAACTTAAGCGCGAGCAAAGTAGTAAAAGGCGCAAAAGAGCTTTAGATTCTTAGAAAGTTATCAATTATTTTATTGTTTCTAACTTCGGGATGGAAAGATACGCCAAAGATTTGTTTAGAGTTATGCGAAATTGCTTGGACGCTAGTTTCGCTTCTAGCTAAGACCTCAAAAAATTTCAATTTATCTACAGAATAATTATGAAGACTATATGCTTGAAAATCGCCTTCACAAAGGGCGTTATCTTCTAAAGTTTGCACATCTATCATACCTATCTCAACGTTTTCAACTATTCTTTCTTCAAAAATGGAGGCAACTATCTGCATCCCGGAACATATTCCTAAAACTGGTTTATCGTAATCGGATAGAAGTTCCTTGAAAATCTCTAGGTCTTTCTGATACTGATTATCCTGAAGTGATGTTCCACATAACAATATTTTATCAAATTCAGAAATAATGGCCTTGTTACACTCCTTGTAATGTAGAATCTTATACTTCTCTGGATTTACTATGCCTGCGATGGGATGAACAAATTCCCTTTCACTTAGTTTGTCAGAGCAAGTAGAAATCAGCAAAATATTCATTCTAAAAATGCCTCCTTTATCTCCAAGTATCCTGAAAAATTTGAATAGTGTTTCCTTGATTTCGATATTATAATCGACTCTTGGAATAAAGGAGCCTTTGTAACAAATGATTCTATTTCTCCACCCTCTCCTGCTGGATTTATATGGTGTTTGGATTGAAGAGTTAGTAATTCTGTAATACAATCCAAGTCAATTTTTCGCCCAATCCAGGTCTCATCAAATGGTTCAGCTGCAACTCCTGTTATGATTGAGACTATATTACTGGAAAGTAACTCCTGAAGCAAATCTCTTTGGGACTTTTGCCAAAGAGGATTGAAACACCATAAACCTAGATCATTACATATCCTTTGAATTCTTGTAGACTGATAAACTGAAGCTAAAGCCCCAGTCACTACTCCTTTGATTGAATGTTTTTTTATTGCTAATTTAATAATCGTGTACAAATCATTCAGTTCTCTCTCCTTCACACCACTAGTTTTTGATATTAAATGATCGAAACCCATAGATTTGGCTTGAAGTTTCGTCCATTCTATTGCAGGTGTATGGAACATCCAGCTATCTTCTTTCTCAGAATCTAAAGTGAGAAGACAAGAAATGTCATGTTCCATTGAAGCATATTGAAGAGCAAGGTAGGAATCCTTGCCTCCCGAGAACAAAACTGCCAATTTCATCTAGTTTTCCTTTTAGCTATCAAGTAAACTTCACTAGACTGCTTACGTGATGCCTCAGGAGACAAAGTACGAACGGAACCGAACTCTTTGATAACTGAAGCTCGGAAATCTTGAAAATCGGAACCTTCAAAGACCTTGCAGACAAACGAACTTGCTTTCCTCTCGGATGCAATTTCTAGAGCAAGTGAAGATAATTCTACAGAACGAGCCTGATCTACTGAATAATTTCCGGATAAATTAGGACTCATATCTGAGATTACGACATCGGCTTTAGGTGCAATACGTTCTAATTCTTCTCTAATCTCTGTTTCTCTAAGGTCTCCTTGAATAAATTGAGCCCCGCCAAGGGGTAAAATATGCTGTAAATCAACTCCTACTAATTTTCCTTCTTCTCCAATGTAATCTAGAGCGACTTGAGACCAGCCACCTGGGGCTGCACCCAAATCGAGAACTACTGAACCATTCTTGAAAATCTTACTTCTTTTTTGAATATCCATCAATTTGTATGCAGATCTTGCTCTGTAACCTTCTCTTCGTGCTTTCCTCTGAAAAGCATCACTTTTGCCTCTCCGACCCTGCCCTGGCATTAAACTCCGCCGGCTTTCTTAAGAGCCCACTCTGCAGCCTTGCAAATATTTCTGTCTGCACCGGTGGTTGTACGATTTTTGATAAGAGGTAAATGTGGTTTTACCAGTACTGGCTTGTTTGAACCTATGTAACCTAATGCCTTTACTACTTCAACATGAATATACCAATCATCGTTCTTTAGAGCTTTAGCCAATTTAGGGACTGCGTGATAGACAAGCATTGCATTTTTACTGCCAATTCTACCAAGTGCTGTGGCTGAAGACTTTCTTAGCTCGGATGACTTGCTTTCAAGACCCTTAATTAATCCTGGAACGGCAGTTTTTACTGCATCTGGATTTGCAAGGCCAATCATTCCTATACAATCTGCAGCTCTTTCCTTTAGTCGGTCTCCTGAGTTGAAGGCTGCTATAACCTCAGGCGCAAGCACTACAGATGGGGCCGGATGTTTTTTGGCAAAATCTGTCAAAAGAACTATAGAATGATAAACTACACGCCAGTCTTTATCAGCGATTGCTTTCTTAAGTTCAGGCAATGCTATTTTAGGAACTGTATACAGTATCTCCGATATGGATTCTTGTGTCTGATATCTGACATCTTTGTCATCATCGCTGAGCATCTCAAAAAGGACGGCTATTGTATCACTTTTCTGAGAATCTGATTTCAAAGAAAAACGTGTCCAAATATCTACTACTTTGCTCCTAACTGCTGGATAGGGGCTGTCTAAAGTCTCCTGAATCGCTTCGAATATGTCGTTCTCTCTTGAGGGTCTTATTTTTCTAAGTTCTAACAGTCCATCTATAATTGCCTCTTGAGGAGAAGCTAATTGATTTGGTAATACTCTTATGAAAGAATTTATTATTGGTTCAGACCACTTGTCGTCTGTCTGGGCTTGAATAACTAATGCTTTTACAGCTGCCGTTCTCTCTATTTCAGATCCACTTTCCATCTCTGCAAGATTTCTTTCTATCTTGTTATCTAGATTACCGCCACCAGCAGAGTCTGCCCACTGTCCAACGGAGTCTTTCAAATTCTGGAATGTATCCCGTAAACCCACACTCACACATATAGGGATGATAGTAATAAACCTAGCTTGATTGAAGGAACATGCCGACGCTGGCAGAAAAGTTCATTAGCGACAATGGGGCAGGAGTACATGACCGCATTAAGGTGGTTAGAAATTCGATTACTTACGAAGGGCTTCTACTGCCAAAACACAGTTTCTCTAGTGATGAAATAATAGTCCTTAAACTCGATAATGGTTATAACATTGGAATTTCTGTAGAAAATGCAGAATTGACCGTTTTGTCAAAATCTAAGAAAGAAAAAGTAGAGATTCCAAAGAAGAATCCAAAAAGCGGTTTACCAAACATTTCAATTATGGGAACTGGAGGCACGATTGCCTCCTTTATTGACTATAAAACAGGTGCTGTTAGTCCTGCCATAACTGCTGAACAACTAGTAAATTCAGTTAGTGCACTGGATGAAATTGCAAATGTAGAAGCTGAACCTCTATTTTCCTTAGCTTCTGAAGACATGGAGCCAAAACATTGGGAGGGTATGGCAAAAAAATCAAAAGAAATTCATGACAAGAAAGGCCATGGTATTGTTGTAGGACATGGGACGGACACGATGGCCTACTCTGCTGCTGCCTTATCATTTCAACTGCCTGAAATATCCAATCCTGTTGTTTTCACAGGTGCTCAAAGAAGTCCAGACAGACCATCGAGTGATGCACATCTAAATTTGGTTGGAGCTGCAAAAGTTGCAATGACTGATTTGGGTGAAATAGCAATCGCAATGCATGAAACAACTAATGATGAAAACGTAGCCATATGGAGAGGTACGAGAGTTAGAAAAGCACACTCCTCAAAAAGAAATGCATTTGTCTCTCCAAACGAAGGACCACTAGGAATTGTAAGGGAAAATGTGGAAATGAATAACAAATATCGATCTCTTACAGATGAAACCAAGCTAGAGGCTGGTTTTGAAGATAAAATTGCATTAGTATGGTCGCATCCTGCGTTAAAGGCTGAAGACTGGGAAAACATGACTTCTGCAAAAAAAGGGGCCGTTATTGCGGGAACCGGTTTGGGTCATATCAAATCTGAATTGCTGGATGTAATCGGAAAGACTGCTAAGGATATTCCTGTAGCTATAACTACACAGTGTTTAGGAGGCTCCACAAACCTTAATGTTTACAGAAATGGAAGAGAATTAATTGGAAAGGGTGCTGTAGAAGCATATGATATGCTTCCTGAAACTGCTCTTGTAAAAATGATGTGGCTTTCAAAACACAGAGCCGACAAAGTTAGTGAACTTATGGGGGAAAACTTAGTCGGTGAAATATCAAATTCTAGAAAACTGGATTAAGGAAATCTCTTTAGAC
>CAYSOH010000043.1:0-6843 GCA_964432625.1 uncultured archaeon | reverse complement strand
GCGTATTCGATGGTACTGTGGTACGAGAGTCCACGGGAACTCGAGTACGCCGTCAACTTTTTTCAAGATAAATTCCATATAGTGACCCCACGTGAATATTGAAACATGGATGCCGTAGAGATTACCGACGCATTGACTACCGTGATTGATCCCACTTTCAAGAAGGATGTCATTTCTCTAGGCTATGTCAAGGGAATGACCGTCGGAAAAGACAAACTAAGATTCTCATTACGGCTACCGGCTCCTCTAATGCCGAACCATGATGAACTAGTGGAAAAATGCAGAGAAGCACTAAAGGATGTCAAGGATATTGGTGAGATTGAGATAAAGAAGGACTGGGAAGTTCAGAGATTACCTTCCCTGAATGCACCCAACACCCCTAATTCCCTGAAAAGTGTAAAAAACATAATCGCTATTGCATCAGGTAAAGGCGGTGTCGGAAAATCAACAGTGACTGTCTGTATTGCTGAAGCTTTCGCGAATGCTGGTGCAAAGGTTGGTATTCTGGATATTGATGTTTACGGACCAAGTATTCCCAATATGGTAGGATTGGGAGATCATCAACTGGGAGGTTCTCAGCAAGGAGTTCTAGAACCTGTGGAAGCACATGGAATGAAGATTATGTCCATGGGTTTTCTGGCAAACAAGGATACACCAGTAGTATGGAGAGGGCCTATTGCTTCTCAATTGGTACAACAATTCCTTGGTGCCGTGGACTGGGGAGAACTAGATTATTTGTTTGTAGACATGCCACCCGGTACAGGAGATATTCAACTAACACTTTCACAGTCCGTTCCTCTAACTGGAGCTGTTATTGTTACAACTCCTCAAGAAGTCGCTCACACTATTGCTGAAAAGGGACTTAGAATGTTCCAACAGGTCAAGATACCAATACTTGGAATAGTCGAGAACATGGCTGGTTTCATCCCACCTGGTTCTGATGAGGTATTCCACATTTTTGGAGAAGGTGGCGGAAGTGCAGCTGCGGAAGAATTTGATTTACCACTTCTTGGAAGAATAGCTCTAAAACAGGATTTAAGAGAAGCTATGGACAAAGGAACCTTTGTTGATGATGATAACATCAGAAACATTGCTTCACAAATTGCTCTTCAGGCAATGACCATTGTAACAAACGAAGAATTATCTCCATTTGCTCCTCAGGAAATGAATGTTGCAAACGAGGGGCAGACCCTGATTATCAAATGGCAGGATGATATAGAACACGTCCTTTCATCATTCAGTGTAAGGTCAATGTGTCCTTGTGCACACTGTGTAGATGAAATCACTGGTGAAAGATTGATTAAGGAAGAGGATATTCCTGCTAATGTCAAAATACTGGAATCTGCTCCAGTAGGAAGATATGGAGTACGTTTTAGTTTTGATGACCCAAGCCCAGGGGCAGGTGCTGGAATCTACACATTCGCCTTCCTCCGTAAGCTTGGAGAAGAGGCTGTTGAGAAAGCGGCCTTTGAAGTTTAGTTTACAACAACTCTTATTAATCTACTTAGAGATGAAAACATTATGTTGGCACAGGAGATAAAGATTCGAGGTGAACCCACCGCAGATCCGCAGAAGTGCAGATTCGTACTAGATCATGATGTACTTTCAAGAGCTTCTGTGACCTTCAAACGTGATTCTGATACTGAAAAAGCACCTCTAGCAAGAAAATTATTGAAATTACCTTACATTGCTGAAGTGAATGTCACTGGACAAGTAGTAACACTGACTGGAGACAACGTAGAAAGCTGGCCAGCAATCGGAAAAGAGATTGGTGGCATAATTCGTGAACAACTCATGAGTGGTGAACCAGCAATCACTGAAGAAGCAATGGATGTTGGTAATAGCGATATATTCAACGAAGTTAATCAGTTACTGAAGGATGATGTCAATCCCAGTATTGCTTCTCACGGTGGAGTTATAACTCTACAAAGTGTCTCTGATGGAAAGGCATACGTCACAATGGGTGGTGGATGTCAGGGTTGCAGTATGTCAAGCGTAACTCTGAAACAAGGTGTTGAATCATACATCGTAGCAAAGGTAGATGGAGTAAACGAACTAGTTGATATTACAAATCATTCTGAAGGTGAAAATCCATACTACAAAGGTCAACCTGTAGCCCAGACGGGTGGTGGTTGTGGTTGCGATGATAGTAGCGGCGGTTGCAGTGATAGTGGTTGTGGTTGTTAAACTGATTTAGCCGGGGTATCAGTTTTAATACTTGCATTATATTACCATAATATCTTTACAAGAAAGTATGTCCAAAGAGACCGATTCTGAGAGTAATTCCGAAGAGGAAATTGAAGAAGTTATCGAGGGAGAAAAGGAAATTGAGGGAGATGGGACTGAACTGAAGGATGAGGAAGATGACCAATTTTCACTTCCAATGAGTTATTCCCAGAAATTAGGAATCGAGGAAGAAGAAGATGAAGATGAACCAGCCCTCAAAAGAACAATAGCAAATCTGATTATCTATTTGGATGGTAAAAGTCGGACTATTGTCATCGGGACGCTCGTGATTTTTATTATTAGTATCTTTAATTTTATCGCTTGGAATTTTACAGAATTAGAAAGTCTGAAATACATTGGAACAACGCTTGCACTCTTAATGTTGATTGCTGTTGGATCAGGAATATTGATATCTTTCAATGTCTACAATACAGATCTAAAAGTAAGTGAAGACATCAGAATGTCTGGACTGATTCTCTCTATTGGAAGTGTACTGGTAACTCTCTTTTTTATGATTTATGAAATTCGTGAGAATTCATGCCTAACCGAATTCGCTGAAATAAGCTGTGATGGTGATGTTTCGCTTCGGGCTGTAACTACTGTAGCTGTCTACATTGGAAGTTTTGGTGTAGTGATGCTAATCTACGGCCTAGGCCTTCTGGAAAGAGGTCTAGTCCCATATGCACTGTTCATTGCCTTTGGAGGGTCACTAATACTTACTATTGTTCTGTTGATGTCTGTCTTTGACTGGATAGAAGAATCTGTCTGGCTTTTACTTATTCCTTTACTGTTCCTAGGACTCGGACTTGCTGGGCTACATCACAGAAGATATCAACTTGCCGGATACGTTATAGGATGTTACATTGCAGGTCTAGCTGGAATAGGATGGCTGATTGAACCAAGTTTGGCCTCTGGAGGATTCATTGGTGGTGGGCTTCCATTGACTGGTTCAGGACTTCTATTCATTTTGAGGAGGACTGATCGTGAAGCTAGGGAGAAGATGCTGGGAGAGGCTCAGGAATTACTTGATAGCGGATATCCCAGTCGATCCCTTGATGTCGCTGGAAGGCTAATTCGTAGAGCTCAGAGGGACGGAGTCTTGATGCAGGACTCAAGAATGTGGAGAAGCAAGGCTCGAGCACTAACAGGACATAGAGAATACGCCAGAGCAATAACCTACTACTCTATGGCATTGGAAATCGAACCACATGATGAGAAACTATGGTTCGAGAAAGGGAATCTACACAGAAAACTGAAACAATGGAGCGAGGCTGAGGAATGTTTTCAAAATTCAACCGAAATAAGCTATGTTTTCGGAGATGCATGGGTGAGATTGGGACAAATGAAGGAACGTCTGGAGAAAATTGATGACGCTGAAGAGGCCTACCTGATAGCTTTGGAACTTGAGAGCAACCATGGTTTAGCATACCTCGGATTAGGAAGAGTGCAATCAAAACTTGGAAGGGTCAAAGAGGCTCTGAAATCTGTAGAGAAATCAATTGCAGTAATGGGTGAGGATTATCGACCTTACATGGTTAGGGGAGATATATACTTCAGTCTAGGAGATTATGAAAGAGCGGACGCTAAGGGATATTCAAAGGCTGTGAATATCAGACCTGATTTCAAGAGTGGCTGGAGAAAATTGACTAAAGTCTATCGAGCTCAAGACAAAGATGAATTGTTGATTATGGCACTATCTCGGATACTTGAAATTGATTCAGAGGACGAGAATGCACTCTGGGAAAGAGCTGAAGCACATTATGAATCAAAGAAACTAGGTGACTCTATGGGGGACATCCACAAACTTCTAGCTCTGAATCCAGGAAACCAAAAAGCTAGAAAATTCAAGGCCATGATTCTTGAAAAACTAGATGCAAAGGAGTGGGACTAATGTTCAGGTTAAGGATTCGGGATTTGAAAGACGATTATGGAACTGGAAAAGAGAATTTGACCGCGGACTTCTTGCAAGCAATTGGATTCCTAGGAACTGACGGCCCCAAGACAAAAGAGACAAAAAGGGCCAAAACAGGAATATTATTGTTCACCAAATGTTTGATCCCCCAACCAAACCGATCTTGGACAACATCAGAAATTGCATCCGAATTGGGAGTTCCATTACAAGGCATCTATAGGCACTTGCAATGGTTAAGGGAGGCAGGATTTCTGACCGAAGATTTCCCGGGCAAAGCTGAGGATCCAAAAAAGGTCAGATTATGGCACTATGACTTGCAGAAGGCTTGGGCGGGAGTTGAGAACCGTGCAATGATATGTCTTGAAACTTATCGGGATATAGTGAATAATCTGAATCATAAACTCAAAGAGGCAAAAGACGCTGTACCTGAGAGTATGATAATCCTAGATAAGGATGAGGCATTTGAGATGGACATAAGAGAAATTGAGATGAATGATGACAAAAACTATGAGGATGATCTAGGTGTACTAGGAAGAGGGATTGGACTATTGTCTAACCATCATCATCCATACAATGAATCTATGCCTTACAAAATAATAGATGAATGTTTCTTTCAAAGGCCTGACAGAGCATGGACTGCAGAGGAAATAGCGGCTTGGATAGAGACCACAAGGCCAACTGCGTATAGACACCTGAACAAGCTAATCTCACTAGGATTGATTGAGCGCTGTAGAGCTGCAGATGGAGGGCCTCCGACAAGTGCATTCCATCTACGTTATGGCTCGTTGAAAAAAGGATGGCATAAAATAGAGACCCAGATTGAACTAGTATTGGAGAAGTATAGAAGAACAATCAAACAACTTTCGGAGAATTAATGGATCCCAATCATCCTGCAAACAATGTTGACGCTAAAGGCGATTATCTCGAAGGAAAGAATGTCTGGGTAGGAATTACCGGCTCGGTATCCTGTGTAGAGACTGTTGGAATGATTCGTGAGTTGCTAAGATACGGAGCAAACGTCACTGTTGTAGCTAATAGAGCAGCACTGGAACTTGTAGGTGAGAAATCTTTGGAATTTGCGTGTGGAAAACCTGTGATAAAGGAAATAACTGGTCAGGTTGAACACGTTATTGCAGGACATGAGGCCGATCTATTGATGATAACTCCCTGCTGTGCTACTAGCCTAGGAAAAATGGTGAACGGGATAGGGGACAATCCACCAATGCTAGTGGCTTTAACATGCATTGGAGCGAAAACTCCAATGATTGTGGCACCTGCTATGGATCAAAACATGGCAAAATCGGGAATTGTCAAGAAAAATCTGAAAGCTGTCAAAAAGTTCGCGAATGTAGTAGAACCTGTAATGGTTGAAGGAAAAGCCAAATTACCTTCCAAAGAAAGACTTGTTGCTGAAGCATGCAAAATAGGTGGACCAAAAACACTTGATCAGAAGAAGATTCTAGTCATAGGAGGAGGGAGCTGTGAACCAATAGATGACGTGCGTATCATCAGTAATAAATCCAGTGGATTTATGGCTGTGTCTCTTGCAGAGTGTGCCTTCGCAATGGGTGCTAGTGTTAATCTATGGCTAGGAAATTCAACACATAATCCTGGTGAGTGGATTAAAACCAGCAATTTTGAGAGCATATCAAAGCTTAAAAATATGGTAAAAGACATCAAAAATTATGATGCTGTGATAATGCCTGCAGCCCTATCTGATTTCATACCGACCCAAACCAAAGGAAAATTGGACTCTAGAAAGCCAATAACTCTCAAGATGAAGAAGGCTCCAAAGATAATCAGTAGCATACGAAGAAAACATAAAGGACTACTTTACGCTTTCAAACTTGGTTCGAGGATAAGTGACAAGGAATTACTAGCCAAAGCTGAAACCTTACTCAAAAATGCTGATTGCGTAATAGCAAATCATTCTGAAGCAATGGGTTCTAAGAAAAGTAAGGTTGCTGTAGTTGACAAAAAGAATACTGAATGGATATCTGGAAACAAGAAAGATATTTCAAGAAAAATACTAGAAAAAGTAGCTTCGGAAATGAATTAAGGTTTGTGAGATTGAAGTTGCCGTAAATTTATTTTCAATAAGGTTCCACGAGCAACATCTTCTGGAGCTTCGGAAAGAATTCCACTCATGTGCAAGGATTCGATTATGTTACCTCCATGGTAAGTGGCTTCCCTAGGTTTTAACCCAAATTCACGAATTAGATGTCTCTCGATAACGCGTTTAGCTGTGGTTGCGTGACCAGGATAATAAGTTTCCTTAAGCATCTCAATTACTGATGCTCTTCTTTCCTTAAAGGCCCTGTCTTTTTCTTTCTGGATCTTGATTTTTTCTGCTTCCTGTAGTCTATCTTTTTCTTCCTGTAATCTATCCTTTTCTTCCTGTAGCCTTTTCTTCGCGTTCAAAATTTCCTCTATAGCTGTCTATTCAGGCGAAAGGTCTCGTAATAAGTCTATGCCCCAGCTTAATTCTAAAACCCCCTTTCAAAGTAACAAAATCAAGCCGAGGTCGCTTAGCCTGGTATAGCGCGGGCCTGGAAAGCCCGTGGGAGCAATCCCTCGCGAGTTCAAATCTCGCCCTCGGCGCCAATAAACAATACTGACTGGTAAATTTAGAAAAATCGATGCGTTTTGCGCTAATTTTAGTCTTTACTAACTGCCGAAATATCGGCTACGTCCTCTAAAGTTAA
>CAYSOH010000042.1:0-6934 GCA_964432625.1 uncultured archaeon | reverse complement strand
GGTTGAGCCACAGGTACCACTTGAGCAGCAGGCGCTCCAACTGGCTCTAGAACAGGAGGTTTCTTCCTTGCTTTTTTCTTTTTACCGCCGAACCAGCCCATGTTTTTACCAATATTTTTTGAGTATATCCATCAACCGTTCAAAGAGACTGAAAAGCGATGGTGAGCTCTTTGCTCTACCATTGGTTTGAGCTTTGCTCATTCTTGTTTCAGACTCTTTACCCTTAGATGACATTTTTATGCATTTATAGTAATCAATTAAAAGTTTGTTTCATCAAAATTATTCCTGCCAACTCATCTGTTTGCGCAGAAATCTCTGTCGATTATAGGCCTTGATTATGTCTCCTTTTGTGATTATTCCAATTAATTTCTTTGGGTCTGATTTGTCTACTACTGGCAGGTGCCCTATGTCGCGGTATCCTAATGCATCTAAAGCTTGTGCTAGGTTTTGTTTAGGAGTTACAGTGATGAGATCAGTTACACAATAATCTCCTACAGTCATGTGTCTTTCGTGTCTTAATGCAGCAACATGAATATCAGACCACGTTATTATTCCATGTAGTTCCTCTTTTTCGTTCATTACAGGTAAACTCATGTGTCCGCTGTCCTCTATCATCTGGAGAGCAACTTCAAGTGGTCTCTCAGGTGTTATGGTCATCACTTCTTCGGTCATTGCATCTTCAACTTTTATCATTCTCATTAAATCCTGTTCAGCACCTAGATCTATGTTTATTCCACGTCTAGCAAGTTTTGCAGTGTAACAAGAGTGTTCAGAGACAACAAAACAGACGGCGTCTGCTACCACACAAGATAACATCAAAGGCAAGATAATTTCATATGTTGCAGTCATTTCAAAAAGTAGAACTATTGCGGTTAATGTTGCTCTAGTTGTTGAAGCTACAAATGCAGCCATTCCTACCAATGCAAAAGCACCAGGATGTTCAACAATCCCCATGTCATTCAAGACTAGTCCAAGTGCTGCACCTAGTGCTGCACCAATAAACAAACTTGGAGTAAAAATACCACCCGAACCTCCGCTTCCTATTGAAACCGAAGTCGCGATTATCTTTAGAATCATTATAGATACTACAAATATAAGTAAACTAGAGATACCAGAAGCTAGGTTCATGTCATCTGGAAAGCTATCTCCTATCAAGAGATTACCTTCTCCGTCTGTATCCAGAGAGATAAGGTCAGAGGTGACTCCAAATCCATTTCCTAGAACGTGTGGGAATGAAAGTGCAATTAGTCCTACACACAAACCTCCCAAGCAAGTTCTGAATGGGACAGGAATCATTTCCATTTTTTCAATATTTGTTTCAAAAAAATTCAATAATCTTATGAATATTGCAGCTGCAAAACCTGTTATCAGTCCCAATACTATATAGAAAGGATACTCAGAAGCAGATCCTAGGCTATATTTTGGGATACTATCGAAAGCAGCCACATCTCCCGTCAGACCTCTTCCCACAGTCGTTGCAATGACTGCAGCAACAACTATAGGAATGAAAGACCGAGTCCTTAATTCAGACAGAATCAGTTCTATTGCAAATAAAACACCCCCTAGAGGTGCATTGAATGCAGCAGTTATGGCACTCGCCGCCCCACATCCTACTAGGGTTCTGGTTTCATCAACAGTTTTTCCAGTTCTTTGACCTATTTCGGATCCAACAGTTGAGGATATTACAACCATAGGGCCCACTCTTCCGAGTGACATTCCAGTACCTATGCACGTTGCAGCGGCAAAGCATTTTGCAATTGCTTTTTTTGCACTCAGTCTCGCTTGTTTAAAAGTTACAGCTTCCATTACAAGAGGTACACCAGCACCCTTTGCTTCTTTGGACCAATATTCAATAATTAATCCAGCAAGCAATCCTCCTAATGCCGGAATGAATATTATTTTCCATTCATTACTAGAATCTACTAAGGAATTGTGTATGAAACTGTCACCGTAGAATATTCCTTGTATTCCTTTGGTCATTGATATGAATACCCAAGTTAGAACAGCTGCACAAGTTCCAGTTAATGCAGCCAGCACATTCATCTGAAGCATTGGAGATTTGAATACAGCCTCAAGTCTCTCTAAAGCTTCAGATTCATTCATGCTGTCAGAACCTCTACTCCATCATTGTTTATCATCACAGTGTGTTCTGACTGAGCAACCATCCCCTTTCCTAGCTCATCTAGTATAGGATAATAAGAAGCAACGCCACTTCTCAACAATTTTTGCAAATTTTTAGTCGCGTCATCTTGAATTGAATGTAACCACCTTTCAGCAAATGGTAATCCGTGATATCTATTCTGAATCTCCTTCATCAGTTCTGTAGCTTTTTCATCTCTTATTTTACGGACTTGTCTCAGATGATAAATATTTGAATTTCTCTTTCCCCCAACACGTCCAGCCCCGTCAGTTGCGAAGGGTTCTATAGCAATCACATCTCCACTTTTCAGGACTGCTCCACCTCTTTCCCTTACACTTGGTATAGAAACACCGCTATGCAAGTTGTATCTCTTTATCCCATGCCCTGTCAAATTTGCAATTGGCCTATATCCATATCCTTCAATAACATCCTGAACCGCATATCCTATCATTCCAGTGTTTATTCCCGGTGCAGCAACTTCAATCGCAGCGTTCAAAGCTTCACGGGACGCTTCAATCATCTTGGTGTGTTTTGAAGTTCCGATTTCTACAGTCAAGGCATTGTCTCCAATATACCCATCAATGTGAACTCCAACATCCAATTTTACTAGATCACCATTCTCAAATATTTCTTTGCTCCTACTTGACGGCGTCCAATGTGCACCTACATTGTTAACAGCTAGATTTGTAGGAAAGGCTAGTTTTCCTTTATTATCGATTACAAATTGTTCTATTTTGTTTGTTACATCCAACATTGATGCGTTTTTTTGTATGAGTGTTTTACCGTAGTTTAGCGCATCTCGAGCTAATTTTCCAGCTTTTCTCCACTTTTCTATATCTTCAGAAATCAATTATTCCCTCTAGGATAGGCGTGTATAAAGCACCAATGCGCTTTATTTCTGGTACATCCTTTGTTAAATCAATGATAGTTGATTCAATCCCTTTCGGTTCTTCTCCATCAAGATAATGGCATTCTGATCCAAAAACTCTCTTTGCCTCATTCAGACTTTTAGCAATCTTGGATCCGTGCTTATTCGCGCTTGTAGTAATCACAGCACCGTCCTTAGCGAGCTCCAATGCAGTTTTGTTGGCAGGAACACGAATAGCTACGTTTCCATCTCTTTCAACACCTTCTGCAAGTTTCTTCTTGGATTTAAGAATCAAAGTTATTGGACCTGGTAAAAATTCCTCTACGATTCTCTTAGAAGTTTCATTTATTTCGCAGTATTCTTTAACTATCTCAGCGCTATTCAGCATGATACTTAACCCCACTTCTTTTTTTCCTTTGAGGTCAAATAACTTTTCCACAGCTTCTTGGTTGAATGCATCACATCCTATTCCAAATACTGTATCGGTCGGATAAACAACGATTTCACCATTTCGAATTGCCTTTCTAGCCAAATTTAGCGTAATCATTACGTGTGCTCAGAAATCACAGTTTTAATGTTTTTGGATAGTTATCTCTGTTCTATAGGTTTGTAGGTTCTATCTATAGGTCCAACATATCTAGCTCTTGGTCTAATTAATCTATTATTCCCATATTGCTCGAGAACATGCGCGCTCCATCCTGCAATACGTGACATCGCAAATAGTGGAGTGAATAAATCAGTAGGAATGTCAAGTCCATAGAGCAAAGGTGCTGAATAGAAGTCAACATTGGTTATTATTGACTTTCTAGATTTAACTTCTTTCTCGATTTGCTCCGCAACCTCGTATAAAGTCATATCATCTCTTTCTTTCCACAATTTATGGGCCATTTTCTTCAGGTGAGGTTTCCTCGCATCATCCACTTTGTAAACACGGTGCCCAAATCCCATTATTTTCTTCTTTTCTTCGAATGCTTTTTCAATGTATTTAGAAGCATTTTTTGCCTTACCGACATCGATAATCATCTCCATTGCCTTTTCGTTTGCACCTCCATGCAATGGCCCACTCAAGGTTCCCACAGCAGAAGTAATGGCTGAATGCAAATTTGCCAATGTACCAGCTGTTACCCTTGCAGAAAAGGTGGAGGCATTGAATCCGTGATCTGCCAATAGAATAAGATAAAGATCAAGTGCTTGAATTTCGGTTTGGCTTGGTTCCTTACCTAGTAACATTCTAATGAAATCTTCAGCATGACCTCTTTTTGGATCAGCCTCTATCAAAGGCAGTCCTTCTCTTAGTCTGTGAATCATTGCTACTGCAGTAGCGATCTGGCCAACTAGTCGCAATGCTTTAGGCGGGAGTTCATTCAAAGGTACATTCTTTTCGTAATGTCCTAAAGCAGACACTACAGTTCTTAGTGTACTCATAGGCGATGTTTTGCCTGCTAATTCAGTTATTACTTTCTGGACTTCTTTAGGCAGAACCCTTGCTTCTCCGATTCTTGCCGTCATGTCATCTAATCTTTCTTTGTTGGGCAATTCAATATCATAGAGCAAACAAATAATCTCTTCAAAAGTTGTGTTAAATGCTAAATCATCTATATTGTATCCACAATATCTCAAAATGCCTTTTTCTCCATTCACTGAACTTAGAGTTGTATCAGCTGCGACAATTCCTTCTAGACCTTTTACAGGTTCGGGAATCGAGTCTTTGTTATCCTTTGGTAGTGACACGTTAAATCAGTAGGGAGTGCAATATTTAGCATTTGCCGAATTTTAGGCACTTTTGTATTCTGTTACACGAATTCCAAAGTCTCCCATTATAGACTTTCTTTTCATTATCTTTTCCATTTTCTTATTGAATGAGTCCTCTAAGTCTACATCCATTGCAATTGCATGTCCGATAATCAGTATCAACAAATCAGCCAATTCTTCTGCTTTTTCGGAATCAGACTTACCTTTCGTGAAACATTCTGATAATTCTCCTAATTCTTCGATGGTAAGTAGGATTCTGTAGGCCATATCGTGGCCTTTATACTCTTCATTTTGGAATTGGTGTTTGTCATGGAATTCTTTGACTTTAGCTAACATTTCAGCATAGGTCTGACTCATAAGATGCAATATGCAATGGACTTTGTTACTCTTTCTACTGTTCAGAAACCTTCTCAGCTACAGAAACACAAGCCATGAAATCTTCGAATGCTTCTCTTAAAGTGCCTATATTTTGAGCTTTTATCACAGCATTCACGCTTTTTCCTTCTACGTTAGTTTCTACCCAGCCTTTATTCTCCGGTTCTGTTGCGTGAATAATTGAATTCGCTATATTCTTTGATTTGAAATCAAGCTGTAATTCAATTTTGTATTTCATCATTTTTCTTATTGCCTTCTGACTACCACTACCATATTGTGCAGCTTTTTTCTTTCTTTTGGCAATTTCTTCAGGCAGCCCCATTCTAACAGCCGCCTTTCTTAGAGGTTCTTTTCCAATGCTTCCAATTCTTTCTTCCTGGCTGTATTTTTCTCCAGCTTCTACAACTGCTTCTGAAAGGAAAGGGCACGATAGTTCTAGATTAAACTTTTCAGATATTTTCTTTTCTCTTTTAGGTATTCTTTCAATTAATTCAGATACTTCTATGCTAAGATTCTTTTTGCTTCCAGATTTCCTGAAACGTGCATATCCTCCAAAAAGTTCATCAGCTCCCTGCCCACACATCAACACAGGAGAATTAGAATTCTTAGCTGCTATCCAGAATGGAAGCATAAATTCAACTTCAATCGGTTCAAGTTTAAGGTTTTTTTTAAGTTCCATTGCCTCACTTATCATATCATTGGGATCCACAACTATCTTTTTCAATTTCAGTCCCATCATTTCAGCGGCAGTTTCAGACGCTTTTAGGTCGTGTGAATTCTTAGTTCCAACTGATATCAATTCAACATCACAATATTTCTTTGCAATAAATGCAACTAGGCTTGAATCAATACCTCCTGAGAAGGATATAGTCACTCTGTCATTGCAGCTTTCTTTTACAGATGAATCAATGGCTTCACAGAGATTTATCAAGCGAAGACTTTCCATTAGGAGTTGTCACTTATCTCTTTCACAAACTTTTCAAGTCGAGTTAGCGCTTTCTTTGCCTTTGCCTCACTTGGCACGTCCGTCACTATAAGTACACCTGATTGGAAAAGAATGAAACTAGCCTGAGGTTCATCAAGCCGTATGACGAGCCCTTTGAAACTATTTGGTTCGTATTCTGAACCCGGAATTGCAAGAGCTATTGCTTGTAGATCAAGTGTTTTTCCTAAATTTGCTTTGGCCACTATATTTTCTAATTTTGTTGCCCTTTTCATATTGACTTTTGAATCAATATCCTTGACCATATTCTTTAGAGATTCCATTACTTGACGACTTTCATTTAAAGAATTAATACCAGTGACTTGAATTTTTCCATTACCGAACACTATTCCTGCAGCCCTTTTGTTGCTTTCAGTATCTACTTCTACGATAACAGAGGGATTTCCAGATCCTGAATATCTGGCATTTGGCATTTCAGTGGCTAAGCGTATTAGCTCTAGCTCTTTACCTAGATGTGAAGCCGCGATAACATTCTCAACTTTAAGTTCTGCCACGGGAAGTTCAAAACGGGGAAGTTTAATAGATTACCCTTTCACGCAAACTCATCAAAAGGATACGGTTCAGCCTCTCTTTTACCTAACAATATCTGTACCTCTGGCACTGTCAGCAAAGGTATGGGCCAAGTGGGTCCATCTTCAATAGCTAGTCTTGGACACGCAGTTATTACTGCGGCATTTATCCCCAGTCCCAGTAATTGCTCATGTGACTGATGCATACTTCCAATCATCATTACCTCGTTACCATTGTCCTTTAGGAGTTTAGCTATTTTGTCAGCTAAGTCGATTCTTTTCTGTCC
>CAYSOH010000041.1:0-7094 GCA_964432625.1 uncultured archaeon | reverse complement strand
AACATCGAGCCTAAGAAAAAGCTTACTAAAGCATAAATCACAAAATACCCCCTCCTTGGACCTTTGTGAATGTATGCCTTAGATGTGGAGCTGAACCACCCCTTGTGTCTCAGATTTGCCACGACTGTGCACGCCAGACAATAGAACTCGCTTCTGCACCAGACAATCTGAGGATGATTTCCTGTAAATCCTGCTTTTCATTGAAAGTACCTGGTGATTGGCTTGAATTCAATACTTTGGATTCCGCAGTGACACATTATGCTACAAGTTCAATAGAATGGAACAAGGATGCCCAAGAGCAAAAAGTTGAGAGTAATCTGAATCAATTGGATCCTCAACGATTTCGTTTGAAATTAGGTTGTAGTGGTATTTTCCAAGAAGTTTCCCTTTCGAAGACCTTGAATCTGGAATTGAACGTAAAATTCCAAGTTTGCCAGAATTGTTCAAGAAAGGCAGGAGGCTACTATGAGGCTATTTTACAGGTTCGCACAAAGAGAAAGAGAGTTCTAGATCATGCTGTAGATTATGTATACAATTCGATAGATTCAGCACCTTCTGAGATATTTATGGCTGAGGAAGGACCGGTCAGAGGAGGTTTTGATTTCCAATTATCATCAACAGAGAAGGGCCGTTCCATTGCAAGAGAATTGATGGTAAAGTATGGTGGTCAAGTGACCGAGACAAACAAATTGATAGGGCGGAAAGATGGTCGTGATCTGTTGCGTCATACTTTTGGTGTTAGACTCCCAGACGTCATGGTCGGAGATTATCTGTTCTTGGATGAGGCAGTATGGAGTGTTACGCGTATAGACAGAAGAAAGGCGAATCTCAGGCGTTTACTCCCTCCAATATCAAATAAAACGGTCGAGGTTGAATCACTTCGAACTTCTCCAATTCTAGATGAACCGCTGGAAACACAAGTTATTAGTCATCGTGATAGAGAGTATCTTTTGTTGGATCCTTTCACATTCCAAACAGTTGAGGCTATATCTCCAGAGGGTTGGTCTGGGGATGAGGTTAAGGCACTAAGATATGGAAATGACACCTATTTTGTTTGGCACTAAGCTCTGAATTGTTCTAACGTCGCCTGTCCCCTCAGTCTCTCACCCTCGATTTGAAGAGGGTAAGTTTCAGTTATACAACCTAAGCAGAGATCTTTCTCCTCTTTTCCAATACACTTTACTAATCCAGGAATTGTAATGTATTCTACGGAATCAGCCCCTATCTCCTTGCTGATTTCCTTTGATGTTTTGTTTGGTGCCACAAATTCTTCCCTGCTTGGCATATCTATCCCTAAGAAACAAGGTGAGATTATGGGTGGACAGCCAACTCTGATATGGACTTCCTTTGCCCCTGCTTCTCTTACTCTTGCCACGATTCTCTTTGATGTATTACCTCTGACGATTGAATCATCCACTAAGATTACACGTTTTCCTTCTAGGACCTCTTTTATTGGATTCAACTTTTCACTTATAGTTGCTTTTCGTTGTTCATTTATCGGCTGTATGAATGATCTATGCAGGTAGCGATTCTTTATCAGACCTTCACGATATTGTATGTTTGAAGCCTCGGAAAATCCAAGGGCACAAGCAATACCGGAGTCTGGAACAGGAACGACTACATCGGCATCGATTGGAGCTTCACTCCACAACTCTCTTCCGATTCTTTGGCGTACTGAATAGGTCAGTACCCCATCAATCTTTGCATCCGGTCTAGCGAAATATACATACTCAAACATACAGAATGCCTTATCTTCGGATTTTGAAGCAATGTGTGAGATAATATCATCATCTTTTATTCGGACAATTTCACCAGGTTCAACGTCTCGGATTACTTCTCCACCAATTATTTCGATAGCGGAACTTTCAGATGCAACAACTCTACCATCCTCTATTTTCCCAAGACAAAGAGGCTTTATTCCTAGAGGATCTCTGAAAGCATACAGCTCATCATTGTGAAGTATTACTATGGAGTAGCTTCCGATTAGTTCTTCCATAGTCAATTGAATCGATTTTATTATCGAATGGTTCTTTGACAGATTGTTTGCAATCATCCTTACAATTATTTCAGAATCCGTGTCAGACATGAACCCCCATCCCGAATTTTCCTTTTCTTTTCTGAGCACATCTTGATTGGCAACATTGCCATTGTGCCCTATACTCAGCTCACCTGTAACAGATGAGACAGTCATCGGTTGAGCATTTTTCATCGATGAGCCACCGGCAGTTGAGTATCTCACATGTCCAATCCCCATTACCCCAGTTGTAAATTCCTCTCCAAATTCATCTAGGACTTCCGCCACCAGCCCCATTCCTTTTTGTGTCAGGTGCTCATTATCGTAGATAGTGATTCCTGCAGATTCTTGGCCTCTATGTTGAAGCGCTCTCAAACCAATTTGCATTAGGTTCAGTATCGGTGATTTACTTGCTATTCCAAGAACTCCACATGCCTCTCTGAGGGGCATTAGTGTGTCTTGGCCCAGTTGTATTCGCGGTTCCTTTTACTCTCTCCAAAACCGCAAGATGCACATCTTTTCTTACGCATGTGATACGCATGGCGTCCACACCTGCGACAAATAAGGTGGGTCTGTTTCTGGCGTTTACCTTGAGCTGCAGTGCCTTTACCCATTTTTAATCATGAATTCCCGAAAAGCAGTTCTCGGACCGTATCCGGGTGACGCTTCACCTAACTGGGTTATAAAATAATTTGTTTAACCTAGACCTATCGCTCTGTAATCAAAACCGGCTTCTTCAACCAGCTTAGGATCAAATGCCCTTCTACCATCAATTATCACATTCCCAGACATTCTATCTTTAAGCATTTTCAGATTCATATCTATGTAATCTTTCCATTCAGTCATTAGGATAACACAATCTGCTTTGTTTACGGCTTTTTCGATACTATCCGCAGTTTCAATGTCAATTAATTCCTTGAAATTTTCCATTCCTTCTGGGTCATGACCTATTACGTCAGCTCCATTGTCCATCAGTTCCCTTATGACAACTTCACTTCTTGATTCTCTTACATCATCAGTTTCAGGTTTGAAAGCAAGTCCTAGAACTGCGATTCTTTTTCCCTTCAAAATTCCTAACCTTTCCTTGGCCATTTCAACGACTATCATAGGTTGTGATTCGTTAACTTCTAGAGCTGCTTCCAGCATTTTAGAGTCAACTTTACCTGATTTTGCGGCTGCAGCGAGAGCTTTAACATCCTTGGGGAAACATGACCCACCAAACCCAGCACCGGCTCTAAGGAATAGAGGAGATATTCTACTATCCATGCCCATTCCTTCTGCAACTTCCTTGAAATCCATCCCCCAAGCGTTACACATGTTAGCCATTTCGTTAACGAATGAGATCTTTGTGGCTAAGAAAGAGTTAGAAGCATACTTTATGAATTCAGCTGTGCGAGGACTACATTCTAATTTTGGACATTTGTGTTTCTTGTAGAGTTCTTGCATTGTCTTGAGTGCTAGCGGATCTGCATGCCCCATAACTATCCGGTCTGGTTCTTGTGCATCTTTGATAGCTGATCCTTCCCTGAGAAATTCTGGATTCATCCCAAAGCCCAGTTCTTCTCTTTTCATACCGCTCTTTTTTACAACTATTGGTAGCACAACGTCTTCTGTAGTTAATGGAACAACTGTTGATTTTACAATGACGGTGTGTTCTTTCTTTTTGTGTCTTAAGGCTCTACCTATTGATGACGCAGCTGACTTGATGTAATTCAAATCAATACTTCCGTCCTTTTTTGATGGAGTGCCCACACATATGAACGTCACATCAGTCTCTATAATTTCATTTTCAATGTTAGTACTGCCCTTTAGATTTCCGCTCACAATTCCATTTTTAATTAACTTCTCTAGTCCAGGTTCAAATATAGGTGACTTTCCACTGTTCAATTCATTTATCTTCTGTTCTATGAGATCTAAACAAATGACTTGGTTTCCAGTATCGGACAGTGTTGCTCCGGTGACCAGACCTACGTATCCGGTTCCCATCACACTAATTTTCATATTTGGCCTTAGGAGACCTACATAAAAGACCCTCCTATTGTAGTAAAGTGGCAAATAATCTGGTTGTAAAGAAACGGAGACCAATCAACAAAAAAGAAGCTAAAAGGATCAGACAAGGCCTGCTTAACACACACAACATGGAATTTTCAATAAAAGCAGGAGAATACGAATTGGCAAAGGCTGATGATTTTGATGTAATTATACAAAATGGTCATATATTTGCATTGGTTGTGGATGATGTAACACACCTCTCAGTTAGAGGTTTATTGTCAATAACACCACAGACTGGCTGGGTACAGGTAGACATGGGTGCAGTTCCTTATGTTTGCAATGGCGCGAATGTAATGTCTGCTGGTATAAATGGTGCAAGTTCTGAGGTTGTAGAAGGCCAATACGTTTGGATTCGAGAAGAATCTCAGCACAAGCCGTTGGCAGTAGGTAAATCACTTTTGAGTTCTCAAGAGATGTTGAATTCTGATAAAGGCAAGGCTATCAAAGCACTTCATTATATAGGGGATAAGGTTTGGAATTATGGAGTGAAGGACTGAAGGTTAATTATTTTAGCATAGGACCAAGTTGCATAAAGACAAATGAGGCGAGCCCTGTTATTCCTGTTTTTCGCAGTGTTATTACAGTCGCAGGGAGAATCAGCTAGTGGTGAGATTTTTGAAGAAGTTGACTTGTACATATCAGGTGATCCAGAAGGTGAGTTAGATATTAACCAACCATCGACCTCAAACGTAGAGTCTGTGACAATTGCATCTAGTGAACAGGGGCAGGGGACCTTTCAGGAATTGGGCAAGTGGAAAACAGGCTCTCTCTATGTTGAATCAAATATGTCAGGGGATTGGTTGGGCAAAGCTTGGGTGTCATCCAACAGAGATGCCATCATAACATTTAGATATACTTTGATACAGAACGAGGTTAATTTGGATCAATTTGAATTTGAGGGTAGTGTAGGTGCAGGTGAGGCCGTGGCAATAAGTGGCGAGAGTGATTTCTCATCAACGGAGATAGATGACTCGCCTCTGACATTATTGATTGAAAGTAGTTGGACAGCACAACCAGGTTCACCTCCGCCAGGAGATAATGATGGAGATGGCTTTCCAGACAATACATCTATAGAAATGGAATATGGTGCTGATTCTAGAGATACATTCGTCACCATTCCAATTAGTCATGTACAGGCCTCATTAGGTAGCCCCCCCAATCATAACTCAGGTCAATCACAAGTGACAGTTTACTTGAATGTCTTTGATGTGTTTGGAGTAGATGATATTCTTTCAATGAACAAGGGGGATTACAACATGCGTATGGGTCCTGTAGGTGGCGAGTCTCCTTGGGATTCAATGGTCGATAAGGTCACTGATAGAGGCGACTATGCTGAAATTCAATTTATTTGGTCATATGAGGGCCATACTCTCCCAGCAGGAGATAATGATTATTCAATTGAGGTTGGGGTAACAGATCTGTACAGTGATATCGAGTGGACATTTAGTCTCACGGCACCGATTTATATTGAGCCTAAACCGGATGTTGAAGTAGATTCAGTAACCAGTGAATCCAAGACTGCTGAATTTGGAAAGTCGGCAATTTATACAATTTCAGTTCAAAACACTGGTTCAGGTAGTGATGAATTCACAGTGACTTATGACAATAATGATGGTTGGACTGTTGATATTGATATTTATAATCTGGAATTAGAAGCGGGTGACAGCGAGAATATCAAGATTACAGTTACCCCACCCGAAACAGCATCAGACGGCCAAGAGTCTCCGACGGAGATTACTGTTACCGCAGATTCACATCCCGATGTTTTTGATACGATTATGCTTATAACTACGGCCATGGAACCTGAACCTAAGTGGGATTTTTCACTGGATGTTAAAGAGGACGATAACGAAAATTACGATTTTTCCTGTGGTTGTTTTATAATTAGAGATAGGGCTGAGATTGAAATAATCATAACCTTAACCAATGAAGGCAATCAGCAGAATAATTTTAATCTCGGGGCATTTACGGATGATAGTAGTGAGGCCTTTGTTCTTACCTTTGACCCTAGTTTTGTTTCGTCCTTACAACCTGATCAGAGTATAGATCTGGTACTTTCAGTGAAACCTCGTGACGACTATTTCGGAAAATCCACATATGTTATAGCAGAAGCGGTTTCCTCTGGGGATGGTAAAACAGAAGAGTCAGAAACAATGTCTATAGTTTTGGAACAGAGTGGCATAATTACTATGTCTCTCTCTAGTAATTTACGCGCCTCTCAGGGGAGTGCTATAACACATTCTTTTCAAGTTTCAAACACAAATTCAGAATCAGCTACAAGAATCTACTTCGGTGTTTCTGGATTCAGCTTAAATGATCAATTGGCCGAGGAGTGGTTTAGTTTTCAGGATGAAGATGGCAATCAGATTAGTTCTTTTTCTTTCAAAACTATCCTTCCGACACAATCAATAGAGGTTACTCTAAGGATTCAGATTCCTTCAAATGCAGATATTGGTTCCTATAATGTCCAGATATGGATGTTCAATGAACAAAGTCAGAGAATTTCTGATCCGTTTGAACTTGGATTTGTAGCAACTGAAGCTGTAGAAGAAAGCGAATCAAATTTGCTTTTTTATGGCGCATTCTTTATTGTTTTGGGCAGCGTCTTGGCGTATGGTTATCGTAATTTTTACTTAGATGATGACTTTGAGGATGACGAGGATGACTTTGATGAGTTGGAGGATATTCCTGAACTTATTCAACTCCCTGTGGAACCAGAAGTGCCAGTAGTCCCACCTCCTCCACCAGCTCCTGCACCTGTGGCAGTTGAAGCGGTAGCACCAGTTGCAGAGCCTACTTCTGAACCTCGAAAGAAATGGTTTGGATTGTTTGGTAAGAGTAAACCTGAGGTCGGATCAGTGGATGAACCTATACTACCATCCTCACCTGCTGCAGAACCAGTCGCAGTTCAATCAGTGGTAGCTGAGCTGCCTCCGCCCGAAGCTGTACCTGTAGTAGCACAATCAGTGGCAGCTGAGCCCGTAGTAGCACAACCTGTGGCAGATGAGCCCGTAGTAGCACAACCTGT
>CAYSOH010000040.1:0-7179 GCA_964432625.1 uncultured archaeon | reverse complement strand
TTTCAGAGCTACAATAGTTCCTGTATCTATTGGAAAACCGTAATACGAAACCGTACGGGCATGTAATCCTCTCTCTTTGCATTTATCAACTGCTAACTCTGCAAATTCAGGATCCATTTTAAATTTGTATTCAATACTTCCCAAATCATGAAATTCTTCGTCCACGTAGGTCCATTCTGGTTCAGGAAATGCCTGTATTTGGTGGCCTAAAATAGATGGCCAAAAAGTACTATAGATTACTAGAATCTCTGCATCAGTTTCCTCAATTTCTAATCTTGCTTTATCGTATGCATCCCTAACTCTTTGCCATCCTTCATTTTTCTCAGGGCAGAGAAGAGGATGTGGAAGGCCAGGAACAAGTATTCCTTTCCGAACGTTGTCATCCCTCATATCTTAGCTTTTCTAGGATCCCACCCTACTATTGCGTTCCCAGTTCCTATTACAGTACCATAAGCATGAACTGTAGCCTTGTAATTTGGAAAACCTAATGCACTCATCAACCAAGTTAAGCATCCAGCCTCCGTTTCAGCTACCGTTTGTTCGGTAAAATCAGGCATTAAATCTATCATTTCTTTTGTTTTACCTTCACGCATTAAATTTATCATTTTCATATCCCAAAGGTATTGGTTATGATTAGTGACATGTTCTTTGCTCATGTCTTCTGGTACTTCGGGTTCAACTGTAAAATGCCTGTGCGAGAGGGAATTACTAGATAACAATAATGCTTTCTTACCAGAAGCTTCAACAGCTTTTCGAGTTGCTTCTCCCAATTTAATCATATTAGCTTGCATCACTTCTGCATTGAAATAAAATTTAGAACGGTTAGATGAGATACATACTATCGGTTTGTCCCAATTAGGATTAACTAAGTGGCAGCTAGTTATTGTCCCATAATCAATTCTAAAATCTGGATTCTCCATCATTTTAACTAACAATCCTGAATCTGCAGCATTGTCATGAATCGCCTTCGATAGCTCTACGTCTACATTTAAATCATAATTATATCTAAACAAGTTAGGGAAAATAGGATCTACTGACAAGGACTTGAATTTATCTACTCCTAAAAAATGAGTTCCTATGAATGTAGCCCAATGAGGTGTGTGGACTATAATTACATCATAATCACGGTCTGAAAGACTCTCTCTCAAACGTTCATAACCCCAGCGAAGTTCTTCCCAACCTCCTTCAGATGTTGCTTCATTCTGTGGTGGATTCTCCGCATAAACCAAATGTGGAGGATGTGGGGCCAGAGCACCCATTACAATTTCTCCTTTAGACATAAATGTCGACTCTTACACCTCAATATAATGATTTTTCATGATTCTTTCACGCAGATATTAATGGCTTCAGAGAAGAAACCTAAGCTCCAGCGACCTCCTTCTCTACCAACACCGCTATCCTTAATGCCACCAAAAGGAACCCGTAAATCTCTGTGTAACCAAGTATTGACCCATACCATCCCTGTTTCCAATCTTTCAGCAACTCTAGCTCCTCGTTGTGTGTCTCCAGTCCATACAGACCCTGCCAATCCATAATCTGTACAATTAGCCATCTCAATAGCCTCATCCTCTGTTTTAAAAGAATGAATAGTAACAACTGGACCAAAAATTTCCTCTGTTGCAGTTCTACTCATATGACTTAGATTTGAAACAATAGTAGGTTCTAAAAATGCTCCTTTATCAAATGGTGAAGAAAGTTTTGGACTCTTGCCACCACATAATATTTCTCCACCCTCTCTTTGAGCTAAATGAATATAAGATTCTACTTTATCTCTATGAGCAAAAGATACTAAGGCACCTAAATCTGAATCTTCTGAAGAAGGATCACCAACCTTCATGTTCTTAACAAAAGTGACAAATTTATCGATAAACTCATCCCAAATTTTCTCTGAGACTAAAATTCGACTGCCACAAAGACAAACTTGACCTTGATTCAGAAAACCTGCCCTAGCAATACCTGGAATCGCATCATCCAAATTAGTGTCATCAAGAACTATAGTTGCATTCTTACCTCCCAATTCTAAACTCAATTTTTTGAACATTGGAGATGCGGTTTCAGCGACTTTTCTTCCTGTCATTGTTCCACCTGTAAATGATATGAGATTCACCTTAGGATGTTCAACTATTGACTGCCCAGCTTCTGAACCTAGGCCATGAACTATGTTTACAACTCCTGCGGGTAAGTCAACTTCATGAATTACTTCAGCTAGCAAATTTGCAGTTAAGGGAGTTAACTCCGATGGTTTAGCAACAACAGTATTACCCATAACAATTGCAGGAGCTATTTTCCAAGAAAGGAGATAAAGTGGCAAATTCCAAGGAGTGATTAAACCTGCAATTCCAACAGGTTTTAGAATCACATGATTAATTGCATCATCCATCTCAAACTTTTCTGATTTGTAATCGCGTGCAAATTCTGCAAAGAAACGAAAATTAGCAACTGAACGAGATGCATCAACGGCTCTTGCAAGTGAAATCGGTTTACCAGTATCTAATGATTCTAGAGAAGCAATTTCTTCCGATTTAGATTCTAAAGCATCAGCAATTTTATCTAACCAAATAGTCCGTTTCTCTAAACCTAAGTCTGACCAAGATTTTCTAGCTGAATCTGCAGCAACCACTGCATTCTCTACCTCGAGAGAACCTGATTTTGGAATCTGAGCAATCACTTCACCTGTAGCTGGATTTACGTCATCTATTGTACTATCTATAGATTCAAATTTTCCATTGATATAGTTTTGAACGATTATCATTCTGGACTCTTATAATCCTCTGGATCAAAATACCAACGATCGCTATCTGGGTCCCATTCATCCCAGGTCGGTATGTCTTTTAATTTTTCAAGATATTTTTTAGGGACTACGCCTGAAACAAGAAATGCCTTCTGTCTTCTAAGAGGATAAGGATTTCTAAGTTCCATTCCCAAAACACCTAGTATTCCTCGAGCAATGTACCATGTAGCTTGCGGATTCCAACCATGAGCTATCTTAATTACAACACCAAGACCTTCTGGATAATCCTCGTGAAGTATTGACAAGCCAAGTAAACCATCTGCACCTTCTTTTGCAATTACTTTACCATTACAAGTCTTGATTACAGTAGTATCTAACCTATTGAAACCACCAACTAAGTCAGGATTACGAATCATCGCTTCCCAAATCCAATTTTCATCTTTCTCCTTAGCTAAGCCTGCATAACATGCTGCCAATTCATTCACCGTATTGGATAGAGTAGGAAATCCATCTCCATCTCTAGCAATTCTTTGTGGATTCCAATCTTTCCCTAGATAATGTCTTATTTGCTCCAAAAATGCGAAGAAGAATGGATGGCTTGGCAAAGTATAACCTGCACGATTCCAACCTTTACGACGACAACCAAGCAAAATTGCTGCATGCTGACCTGAAGAATTGGAATACCAGCGCCTCGCTCTGCGTACTTGTCTCCCAAATTGTACTAAAGGTAAATCAAGTGGAGTCTGCATTAAACCCCAATCTGATTTTGGAAGTAAAGATTGAGCTGCCTTGACATGCTCAGAAGTACCATTGTGACTGGCAACCGATATGGCCTTTTGTTCCCAGTTAAGATCATTCAATTCATCTGCAAAAACCTTGAGCATTAGAGGCTTCATCATTGAACGGCCATAACAAAGGACGTTGCCTCCAAAACTATGGATAGTTTTTCCACCACTATACCAAGCTATAGCTCCATGAATTGTAGTTTCACTAACACCATTTCTGCGGTAATCAACTAATGGTTCCCATTCAACATCTCTACCTGTAGGAACATCGCCTTCTGTTTCACCCAATGGACTACTTGGATACAAATCACGAACTTCTGTTGGATGACTCAAGATATCAACTCCTCTACACGAGGAACCACTTTATTCATGAAAGCGTCCATGTTACGAATTACACGAGGACTATCATGATTAAAGAAGTCAAACCATGCCATAATACAGTCATCTGGATGGAACCTGTCTGCAATTTGCTGAGCTACTTCTTCCACATTGCCTATCACTGAATTATCTGCAGCTTTAGAAACCTTCATAGGATCTATAGTTCCTTCAAGTGCACCCCAGTAAGAACTCAAAGATTTTTCTGCTTCTTCTCTTGCAGCTTTTGTTCTCTCAGTCTCTGATAAATTTTGTTCGTCATTTACAAAAACCATTAAGGTTCTTGGCATGTAATTTCTCCTCCAAGGACCTCCATCTGAATGATAACACTTTGACATCCTTTCATGAGTGGCCTCAATTACTTCTGGTGGTGTAATTGAAAGATTGAAGACTTTTACTGGGCGAATTTCATTTATTTCCTTCTGAAGTGAAGAATCGTGCGAACCCAATATCAAATCTAATAAGTCTCTATTCCAAGCCTGTGGGATATTTTTGAGATCCTCAAAAACATATCTATTAGGAATTGTGATGCTATCTGGAGAATTAGAAATTGAATCTCGTTCAATAACTGCTTTTTGAACATTCTGCCAATCCTCATCACTACGGAAATTGGAACGTGTAAGAACTGTTTTTCGTATCACATCGCTATTTACTATTTCACCATTTAATAATCTTAAAAAAATTTCACAGGCCTCTGCAAATATTTGACCTCTCAATGCAGGCCAAGCTGCTTCTTCAACAATATCTCTCGGAACAATACCATATGGTCTGGCCATAAATTCAAAACGACCTGCAGAAAATCCAATACGTAACTTCCTTTTTTCATCTTTGTCAATACCGTGAAGTGCTAAGAATGAACCAACTCTTTCTGCAATTCCCACTGGCCCTCCATGTGTTAGAAGACTCATCACTGCAGAACCAACATTGATATTCTTAGTTTTAGCAAACATCAAATGTGCTAATTGGAAAAAATCAGTACATAATCCAACCTCACCTTCCCAATGAGGGACAACAGGTTGTTTGTTCATTTTCTGAACTTCGGTCGACAAATGTGCTTGAGCTACCCATGCAGTTCCAAATCCTAATTTGTCTGCAGCTTCTAATTGCTCAAAAAAATTAGAGAACATGGTATCTTCATCGGGAGTAAAGTCATCTACAGGAGTTTGGGCGATTGAAAGAAAAACGTCATAATCCATTAAATTGAACCTGTTCTTCCACCATCCACAGGAATACTTGTTCCTCTAACAAAACTAGCTGCTGGTGAAGAAAGAAATGCTACCACCTTACCAAGTTCTGATGGATCGGCTAAGCGTCCCTCAGGAACAGTAAGTAACCAAGCATTTTCTACCTCTTCTTGACTTATTCCCTTCTGTTCTGAAAGAGTTTTCTTTAATTCAGTAAGTCTCTCTGTATTTGTAAATCCTGGTAAAACATTGTTTATAGTTATAGAAGGAGGGAGCTCTTTCGACATTGTTTTTGACCAAGAAGCCATGGCTCCACGTATTGTATTGCTCACACCTAGTCCAGGAATAGGCTCTTTGACTGATGTAGAAATTATATTGATAATTCTCCCATAATTTGCTGTTTTCATACCTGGTAAAATCAACTGGACCAATGTCTGTGATGCTAAAACATGTCTACGAAAAGCTTTCTCAAAATCATGTGGTGTTGCATCAATAAGTGGACCTGAAGGAGGACCTCCTGAATTATTAATTAAAATTTCAAAATTACCATTTTTCTCTATCTCTTTTGTTACAGAGATTGTTAAAGAATCTAAATCTTCAAGATCACAAGTTAATGTATTTTCTCCAGAAGCACTACGTGACAAAATAACAACTTCAGCACCGCATTCACTTAAGGAGATGGCTGTAGCTTTTCCGATTCCACTTGTACCTCCACAGACTAATGCTCTTTTGCCATCTAAATTAATCATTTATTCTCCTTTAAACTCATAAAAATCTGGATTTTTAAGAGGTGGTAATGCTTCCTTCTTAATCAAAACACTACGAACTGACCAGAGATCAATAAAAACTCGATATTTTGTTGTCATATCTAGATAATCAACTCCAGATGAGCCACCAGTACCTATTCTTCTACCAATCATACGTTCGACCATACGTGCATGTGAACTACGCCAAAGAATCATAGACTCTTCCAGTTCTATAAGTGTAGAAATCAACTTACGTGGCCAAGCTAGCAAAGGAAGTTCACGATAGGATTCTATGAAAACTAATCCTGCACGCCTACGTCGTAAAGATGAATCTTCTTCAAAGAAAGTAACTGCATCTTGATGTGTGTCTGGATACAGTTTTTTGTGAGCTGCAAGGTATTCGCTAATGAAGTCATTTACCTGATTTTCAGAGTTAGACCCTTGAATGGGTGTTCTTTCAAGCCAATCACAAGTTACTTCATACAAAGATTTTTCAGTGGAATCATCTTTCCCTGCAGGTTTACCATCAATCCACTTTTTACCCATAAGAGCTTCCATTTCTCTCATCTGAATTGATTCAAAACCAGATGCCGTTCCAAGCTCATCCCTAAAGTTCAGAAAGTCCTGTGGTTCGAGAGTTTCCATCACTTTCCATTGCTGTGCCATCAAGTGGAATGTCTCAATAACTCTATTCATGTGATGAACTGCCTGTGGAAGTTTAGTCTCTTCAACATAATCTGAAGCTAAAATATCTCTTGTACTTCTTAGTTCATTAATTATTAATTTGAACCATAACTCAAAATTTTGATGGACTAAAATAAAATGCAACTCATCGTTACTAATTGACCTTTTTCCACCTTTGACACCTGTCTGTAATTTGAGCAACTCCTCCAATCTAAGATACTCGGAATACGTTGGTGACATTACGGCCTAATAAGGATTGTATATTATATCGACTGTGTTTAGGGGATTATGTTAGTCTGGGCACATGGACTCTGGGGAAGCCCAAATGGAAGTAAGATTACGGCCATTCGCGAAAGTGGAATTGAAGCAATCGCACCTGATTTTAATGAAATGGAGCTTGTTGACAGAGTAGAACTAATAGAAAAAACAATTGAGAGTGGAGATTTTGTACTCGCCGGATCTAGTTGGGGTGGGCTTGCATGTGCACTAGCTGCTCAAAGAAAACCGGCTAAAATCAAAGGATTACTGCTCCTCGCTCCGGCTTTGCATTATCCTGAACATCCAAATGACAATCCTGAAAATTTAATAGCACCTGAAAATATACCTGTAATAATAATACATTCGACTACGGATGATATTGTACCGATTAGTGCTAGTAAAGATTACTTAGAAAG
>CAYSOH010000039.1:0-7615 GCA_964432625.1 uncultured archaeon | reverse complement strand
CGGCTTGACACTGTCACAAGAAACGAATTAGGATTATCTATTGGAGATATTGTCGAAATCCATGGAAGAAGAAGAGACCCTACTGTCGCTATTGTTTGGAGGGCAAGAACAGAAGATGAAGGTAAAGGCATTATCAGAGTTGATGGACTTATTCGTAACAATGCAAAAGTCAACTTAGGAGACAAGGTCGAAGTAAAAAAAGCAGAGGTAAAACCTGCACAAAAAATAGTCCTTGCACCTATGATGGATCAATCTGGAAGAGTTCAATTTGGACCTGGAATTGAAGAAGTTATCCTTCGTGGATTGAATAGAAGACCCTTAACAAAAGGAGACGTGGTAATAGTACCTGGTCTGACTTTGATGGGAGGGCGTTTGCCGTTTGCAGTTACTGTAGTACAACCCAAAGGAATTGTGCAGATTCAAGCTGATACAGTCATTCAAGTTCATGAAGACCCTGTGAAAGAAGAAGAGTTGACGACCACCGGTGTTGTCTATGAGGATATTGGAGGTCTAAAAGAAGAGATAAAGAAAGTAAGGGAGATGATTGAGTTACCTCTTAAACATCCTGAACTTTTCGACGCTCTCGGAATAGATCCTCCTAAAGGAGTCTTACTATATGGCCCACCTGGAACTGGAAAGACTTTACTCGCTAAAGCTGTTGCAAATGAATCTGGAGCAAATTTTCTATCAATTCAAGGCCCAGAAATAATGAACAAGTATTATGGAGAATCTGAAGCTCATTTAAGACAAAAATTCGAGGAGGCTGAAACAAATTCACCATCTATTATTTTCATAGATGAAATTGATTCAATCGCTTCTAAGAGAGATGAGACTCAAGGTGAAGTGGAAAGACGTGTCGTTGCTCAGTTACTAACTCTCATGGACGGTCTGCAAGCCAGAGGACAAGTAATAGTAATAGCTGCTACAAACAGACCTGACGCAATAGATCAAGCTCTTAGAAGACCTGGTAGATTTGATCGTGAGATTGAAATCGGAATTCCGGATAGAGATGGAAGGAAAGAAGTTTTGCAAGTACACACGCGTGGAATGCCAATTAAAAGAGACAAAAAAGGGCACTGGAAAGAATTAGAACATTTCGCAGAAATAACGCATGGGTTCGTAGGTGCTGACCTTGCAGCCCTAGCTAGGGAAGCAGCAATGAGTGCTCTTCGTAGATATTTACCTGAAATCGACCTTGATGAACCGATACCTCCAAAATTGCTACAAGAAATGGAGGTCTACAAGGATGATTTCAAGGAAGCTTTGAAAGATGTTGAGCCGTCTGCACTTAGAGAAGTGATGGTTGAGATTCCAAAAGTTGAATGGAGTGAAGTTGGAGGTCTGGAAGAAGCTAAACAGCGGTTGAAAGAGACTGTGGAATGGCCTCTGACAAACCCAGAAGGATTTGAAAGATTAGGTATTGAACCTCCAAGAGGAATGGTCCTTTATGGTCCACCTGGAACCGGAAAAACACTTATTGCAAAGGCCGTCGCAACTGAGTCAGCTGCAAATTTTATTGCTATCAAAGGCCCAGAAGTTATGTCAAAATGGGTCGGTGAATCAGAGAAAAAATTAAGGGAAGTGTTCAGAAAAGCAAAACAGGTCTCTCCCTGCATTGTTTTCTTAGATGAATTGGATGCTTTGGCACCCACAAGAGGTTCAGGTGGTGACAATAATGTTTCTGACAGACTCGTTGATCAGTTGTTGACCAGTATGGATGGTTTGGAAAATTTGGAGGGAGTTGTGATTATCGGAGCTACAAACCGACCAGAAATAATCGATCCTGCTTTGTTAAGACCTGGCCGTTTTGATAGAATGATTCTTATTAGTGAACCAGACGAAAAATCTAGAAAAAAAATCTTAGATATTCATACAAAATCAATGCCGCTTAAAGGTGTAAACCTTTCAACACTGGCAAAGAAGATGGAAGGGTACACTGGTGCTGACATTGAAGGAGTTGTAAGAGAGGCTGCAATCCTTGCCCTTCGCAAGAATCCAGAGGCCAAAGAAGTTACAATGAAACATTTCGAGGAAGCTCTTGAGATGGTTTCACCCTCTGTCACAGAGGATACAGTAAAATACTACGCAGAACTAGGTAAAAAACTGAGAACGCGAACACGCAGAGGCGAAAGACGCAGTGAAAGCGATCTCTATATGTAAAATGGAAATCCGACTATCTGATCTCAGAGATAAGCAAGTAACCACCGTTTCAGGTGAAAGGTTGGGACACATAAACAATGTCATTTTGGACTCAAACTCTGGAGAACTAAAGAAACTAGTTATATCCTCGGAGGGAGAAGTCCCCGAAGGGTACAAGGTTGACTCAGAGAATATGTTATATATTCCTTTTGAAACGGTGAGGTCTATCAAGGATATGGTAATGGTGAAAATTTGAATTTAGAGAACCTACCCGATCAAGGGAAAGTAACAGCAGGATTCTATTACTTCCTGATACCTTTAGCCTTAGCTTTTTGGATTGGTTGGGGACTGAAATTCGGTGTTTGGTGGGATATTGGATTGTATGCTGTCCTTGTGGTTATGTTAGGTTTTGGGCTAATCGGTGGATTTGTATACGGGAAAAACTAGTAGTTCATCCATCAATCTTATATAGTCAGTACTAAAATCTGAAAGAGCTTGTGTTGTTTTTAGCGAAATAGAATCGATACAAGAGGTGCAAAAATGGAAATCACAATGATATGGATTTTAGCATGGGTTTTAGCACTTGGATTTGCTTACTGGAAACTTAGATGGGTTGAAAGTCAGAGCCAAGGTACTGATGAAATGGCAAAGATCGCAGGCCACATACGTAGTGGAGCTATGGCATTCCTTAACAGAGAATACCGTGTTCTAACTATTTTTGTTGTTGTAGTCGCAATTTTGTTATTCTTGGGTTATAATTCTAAAGGACAGGGAGCGATTGCTTTAGCTTTCGTTTTCGGGGCATTATGTTCGGGATTAGCAGGTTTCATAGGAATGTGGGCTGCTACTGCATCAAATAGTAGAACCACTAATGCTGCGAGAACAAGCCTAAACGATGCATTGCTTGTAGCATTCTCAGGAGGCTCTGTAATGGGAATGTGTGTTGCAGGCCTTGGTGTGATGGGACTTTCTTTGCTTTATATGGGGCTTGAAAGTAATTTTGAGAATTTAGAAGATAGACTTTCTGTTATGGCAGGTTTTTCACTTGGTGCCTCATCAATAGCGCTCTTTGCTAGAGTTGGTGGTGGAATATACACTAAAGCGGCTGATGTTGGTGCAGACCTTGTAGGAAAGGTCGAAGCAGGAATACCTGAAGATGATCCTCGCAATCCTGCAACTATAGCTGACAACGTTGGAGATAATGTGGGTGATGTTGCTGGAATGGGTGCAGACTTGTTTGAATCATTTGTTGGAGTAATGATTGGTGCCATGGTTTTGGCAGCTGCTCAGAATTCTCCTGATTTAGTACAGCTACCTCTAACTTTAGCTGCCGCTGGAATATTTGTATCCATTATCGGTACTTTCTTAGTCAGTACTAGCGAAGGAGGAAATCCACTAACTGCTCTAAACAAAGGACACTTCGGTGCAGCTGGATTAATGCTTATAGTTTCTTACTTCATAATTGATAATATAGCTGCAGAAGGAATCAACTGGGTTGTTGAGAGAGACGCTGAAGGTAATGCCACTGAATATTTGGAATTGAAGACCATGAACTTATTTTTGGCAACACTAGCTGGTGTAGTATCTGGGATATTGATTGGATTATTTGCTGAGTATTACACTTCAGATGAGAGTGCACCTGCACAGGATATTGCCAAATCTTCTGAGACTGGATCAGCCACAAATATAATCTCAGGTTTGGGTACTGGAATGATTTCTACTGCTTTACCAGTAATAACGATAGCATTAGCAATGCTTTTTGCTTATGAATTTGCTGACTTGTATGGAATTGGAATTGCAGCTCTAGGAATGCTTGCAACTATTGGAATCCAACTAGCTGTTGATGCCTATGGTCCAATAGCAGATAACGCTGGAGGTATTGCTGAGATGACTGGACTCGAGCCAAAGGTAAGAGAAAGAACTGACAAGCTTGATGCAGTTGGTAATACAACTGCAGCTATAGGGAAGGGATTTGCAATTGGATCTGCAGCCCTTACTGCACTAGTGCTTTTTGCAGCTTTTACAACTCAAGCTAATATAACTGAAGTAGATATTCTAAATCCTAAAGTCTTGGCTGGTTTATTCATAGGAGGAATGTTACCTTTTGTATTTGCGGCATTCTCAATGCAAGCTGTGGGTGAGGCTGCCTTTGAGATGATTGAAGAAGTAAGAAGACAATTTCGTGAAATTGAAGGGTTACTTGATGGGAAAGCTGATGCTGATTTTGCAAGATGTGTAGATATCTCTACCCAAGCTGCAATAAAGAAAATGGTTGCTCCTGGACTACTGGCTGTTTCAACTCCTGTCATCTTTGCTATAATATTGCCTGCAACTGGTCTCATAACTGACACAGATGGAATGCAGATGTTAGCTGGCGTGTTGGCTGGAGTGACTGTTTGTGGCGTTTTGATGGCTATATTCATGTCTAATGCAGGTGGTGCATGGGACAATGCAAAAAAACACATAGAAGGGGGAGCACATGGTGGAAAAGGCTCTGATGCCCACAAGGCTGCAGTAGTAGGTGATACTGTGGGTGATCCATTCAAAGATACTGCAGGTCCAAGCCTAAATATACTAATCAAGCTTATGTCTGTTGTAAGTCTGGTCTTAGCTGGAATTTAAGAAGTTCGTTTATAGAGGGGCCTACTGCGGAAAAAGATGTACTACTTACACACAAGAAACGACATGGTTCGAATCCCTCCAGACCGTTTGGATGAGGATATAAACAAAGTAACCATGGAACTAGCCCATCAAGCCTTTGAGGGAAGAATGGGGCCTGATCAGAAATTAGTAGTATTGATAACCAATCTTGAACTTACAGGAGATAGTAGAGTAGTGCATGGCGATGGCGCTGTTTATCAGCCTGTCAGAATGGATATGCTGCTTTTTGACGTTAAAATACAGGAAGTTATAGAGGGCGTCGTAGATCAAATAACTGAATACGGAGCTTTCATTAGATTTGGACCATTAGATGGACTACTGCATGTATCTCAGGTTCAGGATGATCATATTAACACTGATGTTGGAAATCAGAGACTTATAGGTAAGGAAACCAAGAGAGAACTCCGTGTAGGAGACAAAGTTAGAGCTAGAATTGTTACTATCTCTATAAACGAAATATCACCAAGAGAATCAAAGATTGGGTTAACTATGCGGCAGCCAGGACTGGGAAAACACGAATGGATTGTTGAAGATCAAAACAAAGCTGCAGCTGGTGGTGAATAATGAGCGATTTTGCATGTAAAGAATGTCACATGATTTTAGATGAAAAGGCGTGCCCTATATGCCCGGATGCTGAAATTTCTAGAGAATGGCAAGGATATGTTGAAGTTTTGGATCCTGAGAAGTCTAATATTGCCAAAGAGATGGGCATACGAACACCGGGTCGTTATGCCTTACGTGTACGCTAAATGTACAAATTACAGCCTGAAATGGCTGAAGAGTTGAGGATTACTGATAGAGAAATTTATACTGAGGCTCCAAGGGAACTGAGTAACGCTGTATTCATAATCACTGTAGGAGACATCTGTACAATTAATGTTAATGAACAAATCAGAACTCCTAATCTATGCATCATTGATTTCAAAACCAAAAGAAATACCCCTTTGACTGAAGAACAGAAAAATGTAATTGAAAATATTGGAGATAAAATAGTCAAGGTTGTGAATCATCCTGGAACCATATCTGATGAACTATTGAAAGCAATCAAGGATTCCATCGGCTCTGGTGACAATGTAAGAATAGAAGTAGATGGTGAAGAGGATTTAGCATCTTTAGCGGCGATTAGTCTTTCAAAAATAGGAACGAAGGTAATTTATGGGATGCCCGACAAAGGTATGGTAGTAGTTGATGTAAATCAACAATCCAAAGCAAGGGTTAATTCCCTTTTGGAACACATGCTGGTGAAATAAATGGAACTAGAAATAGCAGAGAAAAACGACAATCCACTCCTTCACAGACAGGAGGTCCAAATAGTCATTAGACACGAAAATGAGAGCACTCCAAGAAGGAGCGAAGTTATTCAAAATTTGTCTGATAAAATGAATGCAAAAAAAGATTTGATAATAATTGATTACTTGAAGAACAAATATGGAAAAATGGAAAGTCAAGGTTATGCGAAGATTTACAAGAATATTGAGGCTCTGAACCGAATAGAAACCAAACCTTCAATAGATAGACAAAAAACTGCTAAAAAAGTAAAACCTAAGGCGCCAAAGAAAGAAAAAGCTGAAGAAGTAAATGAAGCTGCAGAAGAGGAAGGAGCAGAGGAAAAGGCCTCCGAAGAAGAGAAAGAAGATACTAGTAAAGAAGAGGAAGCCAGTGAAGAACCAACTGAAGAGGAGAATACTGATTAATGGGCAAAGTAGAACAGTATGAAATTTCAGATGGAAAAATAAAAAGGAAAAGAGAATTCTGCCCAAAATGTGAACCTGGTGTTTTCCTAGCTGAACACAACAATAGAACTTCTTGTGGCAAATGCGGGTATACTAAATTTAAGTAATTATCCAAAAAAATCTGAAAAGGCGTCTCGAAAGATCCATAGTGCAATCAATACACCTAAAACTACCATCGCTTGAGATATTATAACACAAATCCTGAACAAACGAACCCGTTTTTCCGGGTCTTCCATGTATTCAGTCAGCCAATCCATTAACCTTTGATTCGCTTAAGGCCAAATATACTTTCTCTTTCGAGTTCTTCAAGTCTGAAAGAAATGTATTTTGCAATTTCTTCTAGGTTTGGAATCACCTTGAATTCTAAGGCGTTGACTCTTCTCTTAGTAGATTCAATCTCGTCAAGTAACTTTTTCATGGTAGTTTCGCCTTCAGCTGCTAGAATTATCATTTCTGATAGTTTCTCAAAGGCATGTACTGCCTCATCAACTCTTATTGAGGTACCAACAAGACCGTATCCCCTATCCTCTAATGATTTTTCAACGGGAGTGACTTTTACTGCTGGAACAACAACACCCATGATATTTTTAGAAGACAACTCGACTTCTGGAGGTTTATTCAAACAATTCGCTGCAGACTCTAAGGCCGTTTTACCATCCGCAGCAACCGCAACTGCCAACTTTTCCATGGCATCCTTATAGAGCTCAGAAAGTTGACCACGAAGATCTTTTACCTTAGGAAGAAGCTCAAAGAACTCCATAATCAAACCATCTCTTTTCATTTTAAGTAGTTTATATCCACTCTTAGACAACTTAATCTTACGTTTTGTCTCAATGAGTTCCATGCGAGTGGGCTTGACGTCTGCTGTACTCATTTACTTATTTTTTCCTGTATGCTGGATGATATTTCTCTAGTGTTTTACGATCAATACGTGTCAATGCTGATTCTGGGAGTTTGCTCAACATTCCCCAACCAATCTCTAGAGTGTCCTCAATGGTTCTATTCTCTTCTCTTCCTTGCGTGACAAATAGAGATTCGAATTCATCTGCAAATTCAAGCAATTTCTGATCTCTTTCAGATAA
>CAYSOH010000038.1:0-7631 GCA_964432625.1 uncultured archaeon | reverse complement strand
TTCGAGCTTAAGCAACACGAGTAATCATTTCTGGAGTAATTCCATGCTCAGTTACGGCATAGATCATTACAGCGGCCTTTTCAGGATGATTACGTATTTTCTTTATAATTAATCGATTTTCGAACTCAGCCGCCATTCGACCAACTTCTAGTTGTATTACGACATCAGCAATCGATTCGATCTGGCTGTGAATTCTGGCTTCATGCGCCCCTTCTGAAACTGTGTACATCACAGTCCCTCCATTTGCTTGTGCATATTCCTTGATCGTTCTCATTGCAGATAGAACCTCAATAGGATTGTAGTACTGAAGGAAGAAGTCCAAGGAGTCGATAACAACACGGAATGGAGATTTAAGTTTAGATATCTCATAAGTCATGTCTGCCACGAAGTTAATCTGATCAGCAGTTGAACCATAAGATCCCAAATTCCTCAATTCAGCCACAGAAAGTCCTTCCTGTTTAAAACGTGAAGCTTGAAGTTCACGAGAAAGAACTTTTTCGAAATATTGAGTTCCAACATTCACTATACGCAAATCCGTCGGCCAGCGATATTGCTCAAAAGTTTCTACTAGTTCATCTGAGGTCTCGTCCGTTGAGAAGTAAACAACATTCTCTGAACCGACGCCTGCCGAAGCAAATTGTTTTGACAACAATTCTTTACCAGATCCAGAACTACCCTCTATCAAAACAGAACTTCCCATAACGATTCCCTTCTCTTCAATTAAGGCCTCATCAAGCCTTTCAATACCAGTAGATACAAGCTCGACCATTTCAGTCACCTATAACTGCGTCAGATAATAACTCTAACGCCGCAGAGAGATCCTCGCCCGTTTGTTCTTTAACAGTCATCAACATGCTGTAGATAGATTTAATACGCATTGAATTGGCAAGAACATTGATAAATTCTTTCAGAACCTTAGGCTCAGAATAAATACTAAGCCCATTGATTGAATCAAACATTACGAATCTTCGTTTTGACTTCAATCTTCTTTCAAGAAGCGTAATATTCAAAAGAATCGATTCCAGCATCGTTGGCGATTCTATGTACAAACTTCTTGCATCATCCGTACTTCCACCAACAGTCATAGACACAAGATCAACAAAGTAAAGGTCGTTCAAATTTGCCTTGGCATCTTCTAATTCCCTAATGATGTGTGATGATGGCCTAGAAGTTGTAATGTATATTCCACCCAGTTTTTTTCCTAGAAGCACAGTAGCTAACTTGATAGTCCCCTCATGGAAATTAGATGCACCAAGTCCTACAGTAGCTAAGGTATCGCCATTATTGATACTTTTTATTACAGATTTAGCAACATCAGCAACACTCACGTGAAAGCCTGCCCTCCATCTTGTCCCCATTTTAGTAAGGGTACAACAGCTAGCCCAACGGGCGTCAATTCAATTAAATGCCTTGCACGAGAATGTTTTGTCCCTCTCATCTTAACAACCTGTAGACTACGCAGTAGATCTCCTTGCCTTACGATGTTACCCATAAGAACAACACCATCAGCGACAGCTTCTTCGACACCGAAAATTGAATAAGTCTGGACGTTAGAATCGACGACAGTCTCCGAAATCAACATAGTAGTACAACCAAAAGTACTCAAGAATTGACTTAATCTGAAAATAAAATTTCGAATACTTCCCTTGTCAGGAAGTTGGTAACAAACCGCAGTTATAGAATCTACAACTAATCTGGTGACTCCAAGTTCGTCAACAATATCTTCGAAAGCTCCCAGTAAGGCTTCCATGTCTTTTGCAGTGTAAGTTCCATCCAGTCTTTCAACACCAAGCCTATCATTGATAACGGTTAAATCAAAAATGTTTAATTTTCCTTCTTTAACTAAGCTATCATCGAAGAAACCATACGTCTGTAAATTAGATAACATCTTTGAAGACGGTTCAGTTACAGAGATATAACAGCAAGTTTCACCATTCTTTGCACCATTTATCAAGAATTCCATAGCTAAAGTTGTCTTACCAGAACCAACAGTACCTGCTAACAACACAATATTTCCAACAGGTAAACCACCGTTTAGAATGCGGTCAATCCCCTCGATGTAAGTAACACACTTCTCTCTTGGTCTACCACCGCGGGGGTCAAGGCTGATTGGTTTTGTTACTTCCTTTTTTGCCATTTGACTTACTCCTCAATTATAAACTGGTCAACAAGGTATTGTCGGACCCTCTTTTTCAATGTTCTCTCAGTTATACCTTCACTTTGCGCATTATCGTGCATGACTTGTATTTCTCTTTGAATCTCTACAGGCAGTTCAGCCCATGCAACAGGAGGCTTCTTTGGAAGCAGTCCCCTGAGATCCTTTGGATTAGCTTGTGCGAAAATCTCGGCAAATAGTTCTTTGACCCTTTTTTCAAAGAACGCATCGCTTTCAGTTTCAGCTTGATTGTAGGCCTTGATTAGCTCTTCTTCTATAATCTGCCCCAAATCTTCTAAGAACACTCCATCAGGCAAAAAATGATGATACCAACTTCCATCTTCATGAAGCGCATCCATATGCGTACGGTTGTAAACATCAATCAATGGAGTCTCATATTCTTCCTTTGCCATTAATTATCCCTAATCTTTCAAACTGGGGCCTTATAAGATACTTAGCCCCGTCATTAGGCTGGCATAATTTCATAATCAAGAAGTATAACTTCGACTAAATATTCTACTTCTTCACCATTGTCAGTATGTGTACATCCTTCAGCGCTTCCACTTTCAGCTTGAACATTTATTTCCAATGAATAATAACCCAGTCCTTCACCCATTGAGTCCAATTCATTTTTAATATCAGATTCAGACATTCCAGAAATATTACCAGAAGACAATAATGACGAATTGTACCATTCAACTACAATTTCATGAAAAGAGCTTCCCTGCCCATCATTCTCCCCACTTTCAGTTCCATTAAAGTCATTATGAGAAATAGTTCCCGTTATAGAATCGGCTTCGGGCTGAGATGCTCCAGGGACTACACACCCAGGCCCACTACTAGTTTCATCTTCACTGTAAGTCAGTAAAACTCTGACACCAACTACATTTCTATTATCACTAGACCAATCAACATTATTCGTATTCAAGTCTATGAGAATTGTCTCACCATCACCAACATACTCAGAACTATTACCCAATATTTCGTAAGAGATTTCTCCAGAAATGATGTAATCACCAACCCCACCAGAATTATCAAAAGAATCAGGAGCTCCGAAAAGATAGGTTGCTTCCAAAGCACCAAATGGAATAATTACGGCGGCAGCCACTACACCATACTTACTTTTCTCCGGCCAGTTAAATCTCCCTAAAGACGAAAGATGAGGAGTTCTGAAGTAGTTCATCAGAAAGTGAGTGGTGAAAGCAGCCCCCATACCTGGCACTGAAGGAAAAATACCATCAGCACCTCCAAAACCTAGCAAAGTCCAAATTAAGACTCCACCAAACGCAGCCACCATCATTGTAATCGAATGAGTCGTATCTGGTTTGTACCCTAACCATCTGATAATCAATAAAGGTACGAAAACACCACCCAAGCCATACACTGCAAAAACGACAAGAAGGAAAACAGAATCTCCACCAGGAAGATACAAACCCCCCACCGATATTAAAGTAGCAAACGCGGCCACAACAATCGTAACTTTTTTCGTTGTTTTATGATCCTGATTCCATTCTGGCTTAATATCATCAGTGATTGCAGCAGTGCATGCTAAAACTTGACTATCAGCAGTAGACATTGTTGCAGCAAAAATAGATGCAAGAATCATTCCAACACCAATTCCAGGCATTGTTTCCATTGCCATCATAGGCAACCCAAGTTCCGCATCAAAATCATTTTGAGTAAATAAGACACGACTTGCTAAGCCAATTAGTAACATAAGAACAATGAAAGGAGTTTGCCAAACAAAGAACCAAATCATTGCTTTTTTGCGATCATTGTCATTACCTAATGTCATAACTCTTGAAACTACTTGAGGTTGCCCTGCAACACTTAACCCTCCCAAGAAGAACGCAAGTATCCAAAGAGTAAATCCAAACATTAAATCAGGAGGCAAAAAGCTAGTCAATGCAGGATTTTGTTTGTTCAAACCACTTTCAAGCCCACTAAACCCACCAACTTCTTGAAGACTTATCCAACATAGAATGGTTGATCCAACAATCATCACACATGATTGAGCGGCATCAGTCCAAATCGAAGCTCTAATCCCTCCAGCATAACAATATGCCACTACTAAGACAAATCCGATAAGAATCCCGATAATTTCCGGCCATCCCATCATTACAAACAGGGCCTTTCCACCAGAGGTAAGTTGTGCAGCCGCATAAACACTCAAGAATAAAACAGAGAGAATTCCAGCAAGTTTTGCTTCCGGCGCACCCGCTTTTTCAGCAACAAGAGATGACAATGACCGAACTCCTCTTTCCCGGCCTTCTTTTTGAATGAATTTGTATAGCCAAGCCCAAGCAACAACTTGCCCAATCGTCGACATGAATGCCAAAAACCCTACAGTGTACCCCATAGTGTATGTAAACCCAATAAATCCGATGAACATGTAACCTGAATTCCAAGTACTAACTGCAGACAAAGCAGCAAGTGAAGGACTCATACCTCTTCCAGCAACAAGATAATCATCGGTCGTGTCTTTTTTTACTCTTATCGAAGCAAGCCCAACGCCTGCAAAGATAGACATGAAGAAAAGAAATGAAACGACAACAACGAAGTCCATTTTCTACCCAGTCAATAAAGGTAAAACGTAGTAAATAGCTAACAAGGTACCAAGCAGTGCTTCACCAACTATACAACCAGTAGCAATCATGTAAGTATTCAACAATCTCATAGTTCTCTGCTTTTCGCTAAGACCTTCTTTTTCCACAGAAACGTCTAGGAATCTAGCTTCCCAGTAATCTCTCAGGCCACCCCCAACTACCATTGGTAAGGTAACTACCATTGGAAGGTACATACCCAATCCGAAGGCAGTTCCCATGCCAGTGAGCAATTCCATGAATACACCGATTATGAACCCAACAATCAAAAGGCTCCATGGAGTTTGTCCCCCCAACATAATCTGTGCAAACGCAGCAAATGCATTCGCTTGAGGCGCATACAAAACCAGATCTCCTCTAGCCAGAGCCAATGATAAAAGTCCTGCAAAGAGCGCTGCAACGATAGTGCCAGGAACGATACCAACTAATTCAGTCTTCATGATGTGCATTGGCCGATTACCGACATACAATCCAGGTTTGTAATCTCCAATAACAGTTCCTGACATCGAAATCGCACCACCAAATACAGTAGTTCCTACTAGCGCCAACACCGCCGTATCACTTTCACTTAAACCAAGTCCTTTGAAAATCAATACAAGCATCAAGAGTACGATAAAACTGGTTCCCGAAACAGGTTCGATGCTTGTTTCACCCATAACTTTGACCGCGATCGCACCCAATGCAAACGTGGTCAAGCACAGAACCAGTGAGAAAATAAGAGAAGCAAAGAAACCAAACTGCGTAGAGAAGGCCAGTGTTATCCCCACAAGCGAGACAATCAACATAACAGGAATGTGGCTGATTGGCCATTCATACCAGCCCTTTCCGTCGACATAATCCTTTCGAGAAGCATTGTCCCCATCTCCCTTGAAAATATCTATAACGTCAGCAGCAGTGGTCTTGAAAACAGGCGCCATTTTCAAAAGACCCGTAATTCCTCCACCTAGAATCGCTCCAATTGCCATAGGCCTTGCAACATAACCATAGGAAACTAGAGAACCAGTAGGTGAGAACTGACTAATAGAATGAAACTGACTATCCAAGGGGAGATAGAATGGATAATCATAATGGTAGGCCAATGGAGTCACGATAAACCAAGTGAAGAAAGTTCCTAGACTGACAAGAAGAGCAACACGAAATTTCATGAACCAACCAATAGCTATCATCATAGGAGTCAATCCAAATCCTAACCATGTGTAGTTAGTAAGAGAATTATCCATCGGAACCATCAGGTCCCCTCCGTCATACCATGAGATATTCTCCGTTGCTCGGTTTAGAACAGAAGTTTTGACATCTTTTCCAGCCGCATCTGTTGCTCCAGTGCCAATAAGAGGCCAATCTCTCAAAAATGTGAAGAACATAACAATCGCAGTGGAGATTCCGACTAATCTAATCGAGTGCATGGCGCCTTCCATGCCACCCTCCTTTGCAGTCTCACCTGCGATATCCATCAGCTTGATGTTAGCTTCGAAACCAGGAAGAGGAAGTGGATCCTCAACAAGCCACACTCTCCTGAAAATAATGAAATAAAGACATCCTAGAAATCCCCCTAGAATAGAGGCAACCATAGCCACTCCAGCCAATGCCCATGAATCAGGTAAAAGTAGAGAAGAATCCACTAGATATTCTCCATTCATTTCATATTTAGTTGAGTACGCGAGCAAGTAAATCGCAGGATAAGTGAACACAAATCCAGTACAGACCATAGAAGCTCCAGTAGACGCAGAAGCAGACAAGTTAACTTCACCGGGCGACCACCGTAGGGCCATAGCTGCAAGATAAGCCACGTACCAAGAGCCAGAAACAATCATTCCGACCTTCAAACCAACGTATTGATTGATGATTGCAAAGATAATTCCAATCACCAATCCTAGCATCATCTGGTTCCATTTCCACTTGGTGCTCCCAAAACCATCCTTTCGGTTTTTTTCCTCAAGATATTCTTCTAGAACCTCAGTATTGAAGTTAGCATACATCTCGGTATCAAAATAATCCAAGGTCCCATTCTCGATAGCTTTCAACCCCTCAGGAGTAGGAGTCTGTCGATAAGGTGAGGTCCTGACCTTGCTCATATTACTAGGTATTCTAAGTCAGTAGGGCATTATACTGATTGTGTAGGAACACTTAAGTTCGGTAGATTTGGGTACTTCTCGGAGTGATTATTGATGGGCGCAGTAGATTTTCTAAAGAATGAATGGGGGAAAATATGGAAAATCATACGTGTTTACGGTAGCTATTCAGTTGACCGTGAACTAATAGATCAAATGAGAAACATAGTCCCATCAGGAACGCTATTAGAATTTGGAAGCGGAAGGGCCACAGAAATCTTCTCAAAACACTACAAAGTTTATTCAGTTGAAGAGAATTCTGAATGGCTAAACAAGTATGCAAGCACCTACATTCACGCTCCAATCAAGGACGGGTGGTACGATAGGACTATTCTTGAAAAAGAATTACCAGACAATTATGATGTTATTTTGGTCGACGGTCCAACATCTCCCGAGAGCTTAGGTAGACAAAACATAAGACAACAATTTCTAACTCACATAGACTTATTCAATACCAAAGTCCCAATCTTTGTTGATGATATACACAGAGAGGCAGAGGCATCTCTACTCAATTCACTATCTAAGGCATTGGGACGCACACCTACAATTATTGAAGCAAAAAGCGGAGCTAAATTCGGATATCTTTAAAATATGGGAACGAGAAAAGTAACATTGATAACAGCAGTCTGGAAAAGACACGACTTGACTTCACTGGTTCTGAATCGTTTCAAGAATATTAAAGACGAGCTTGCAAGTACAATTGATTTGGAATTAATAGCCGTAGGCTCAGAGGGGGAGAAATCCCAAGAACTTTGTGAGAAATAC
>CAYSOH010000037.1:4809-7693 GCA_964432625.1 uncultured archaeon | reverse complement strand
TTGCCAAGGTTCGTGCCCTCCCATGTATTGCCCATATTTTTCAGGACTGACTAGTGGAAGGAACCAGTCTTGTAGACCAGCAATCCGATTTACATAATATGCCAATCCCATTGTCGGGACAGGATTACTTCCGTCAGTGGTGTCAAAGGCACCCAGCATCCAGTTACGGCCAAAAATGGGCCATGTTGACATACCAGGATGAGACCAGAACAAGAGAGCAAACATATTGACGTTTGCCAAAAGAGCCGCCATCAATATCACAGGAATGTTACTAGCGTAAATCAATCGTATTGGATACCGCCCCCTAGCTCCTCTTACCTTACCATGAGCCAAAGGCAGTTCAATCCTTGAGGATTCGACATATACGACAATAAAGAAAACAGCTAAGGTACCAAGAACAGCAACAATAGGATTGGGCGGCGCCAGAAGCATCGCTTCGTATCCACCCCCACTCAAATCCGCAGTAGATGAGTTCTTGAGATACCAAATAATCATAGGAATAGTTCCTGAAGGGACCTCACTTCCACCTCCTGGAGCAGGTTCCCAGTTTAAGGTACCTGTGAAAATAGCTTGTGACACTCCAGCTGCAATAAATAGAGAAATACCTGAACCAATTCCCCACTTTGAAACACTTTCATCCATAAGGAATACTAGGTAAGAACCAATAGCCAATTGCGTGATAATCGTCATTCTGGCCCATGTAAGACCAACATCAGCAACTATTGCTGAACTTGGCTCCAAGAAACCAAATACTTGTGGAGCAGATTCTACAACAATCATTACCAAAACTAGAACCTTCTGCGTACCTTGGTAAATTTCCTTATCTCTAGGATCTTGTAAATTAAGGTTGATTATCTTCGCTCCAGTGAAGAGCTGCATGATAATACTCCCCGTAACGATAGGTCCAATTCCTAGATGCATAAGACTTCCACTTGCACCAGCTAGAATCGCACGATATTGACTGAACAGATCGATTGTTTCTCCACCCAATCCATATATTGCAACATTGGTCATTGCAAAATAAATGATAAGAATAGTCAAAGTCCAAGTCATTTTACTTCTGAAATGGACGTGCCCGTCAGGCTTTCTTACACTAGGCATTCTGCCAATTATTGGCTTTAGACCGTGTAGTTTTGAGCCTTCACCAGAGTAAGAAGCTCCCATGTAAACTAGCCAAGTTATGACAGTCATGCCGACCCCCATCAGGACAGCAGCTTCAGTTGTAGGCGATTTCCAATTGTACCAGAGAAGGTATAGCAAGACCATGAATCCACAAGGACCAATCGCCTGTACTGGATTCCTAGGTATAGTATCGTCACTCATTGACAATTTCTCCACCAGCTGCCTCAGTCTTTTCTACAGCCTTTGCAGAGGCAGATTTAATCGTCAGTTTGTAGGCTTGGCTAGCAGATCCGGTACCAAGGAGCTTGTCGTATCCCATTTCTTTCAGATTAATGGAGATGATTTTTCCTTTCTTTGTTGCTGTGCCTTCACTAACCCACATGGCCACATTTTCATCAATAGTTTTCAAATTAATAGCATTATTTGCCTTAACAACCGTCTGAGGACGTTTGAAACCATGCGCCCCCCAAACTCTACCAACACGTTCGTACATGATGCGCTTAGTCTTGTGGCAACCAGCATTTCCTCTACCTCCTCTTAGTCCAGCACCACGTCCTTTCTTGTGTCCACGGCCACGGGTGCGACTACCAGTCATCATTCCCTTACGCCTGGGCATATTGCATCCTCCTTATCAGTTGGTTGATTTTCTCTCCCCTGTATCCAAGTGCTCCACCTTCTTTGAAACTGCGCTTGATTCCTTCGTATCCCTTACGAGGAGGATGTAATCGGAAAACAGGTTTCAACTCAGGAATATCTTTAACGATGGCTTTACCTTCAGACAATCCCTTAGCTAATGCTTTTATGGTTTTGAAAGATGAATCTTTTAGATCAGCCTTGGTAAAATCGGAATTTCCACTCTTTTTACCAGAGCTTTCCAACATTATTTGTGTGGTCTCAGAATCAATCTCACCCCACGTTACATAATCCTTAACAATATTCAACATTCCCTTGTAGGCCTCATTCTCAGGTATGATTACACAGTGATTGACACGATTCAATCTCATTATTTTCATGGTCCTTTTAATCTTGGGCTTTATGTTGACTTGACCCCTAACTCGCACGACGGCCCAACTCATTCTTGCTTTACTCCCTTGACCATATTGTGGAAGTCCTCTTGACCAGGCAACAATTTAGTCGTAGACGTCTTTTCCAGAGCCTTGAACATGGCACTCGCAAAATTGTAGATGGTCTGGGTTTGCCCTTTAGTGAAAGACCAAGCATCCTCAACACCAGCTAATCTGAGCATAATTTGACCGACTTGGTTCGTCACCAATCCTACACCTGGAGGTGCCGGTTTGATGGTCACTCGTGTCGACCCCGTCCTTCCTGAAACTTCAAAAGGTAATGAATTTGGAACTGCTGTTGAAGATTCCCACGATCCACTTCCCCTGCGAATCTCTATAACATTCATTTTAGCACGATCAAGAGCTTTAGTGATAGTTGGTCGTACTAATTTACCAGAGACCCTTCCAACACCCACAACTCCATTTTTATTACCAACTATGGTGGTAACTGCAAAGCGCACTCTTCTACCAGAATCAGACATCCTTTGGACCATGTGAATATCAATTACCTCTTCCACCAAGTCAGGCAATAGCAAATCTACGATTGGAGGTTCACGTAGTGGTAAACCAGACTTTAGAGCATCTTCTATGGTAGTTATCTCTCCGGAAACTACCTTTTGCCCCAGTTCAGTCTTAGCCGTCCAGTTTGATATTCTCTCTTCGGCAAATCGGCGTCTTTGTTGAGCAGGAGACAACGG
>CAYSOH010000037.1:0-4709 GCA_964432625.1 uncultured archaeon | reverse complement strand
TTTTTCTCTTCACTCATTTCTTAGCCCCCTCTATCTTCTTTGTTACCTTTTCAAAATCCTTTGCCATTTTATCAGAAATATGAGACCCACTAATCCGTGACTCGTCAGGATATAAATCTTCAGAATGAGGTACTTCGAGTCCTCCATCTACTAATCCCTTCAATGTTGCAAACGCCCGCCCTCCAGAAGTCGGAGTAATCCGTCCAATATCCAGAACTGCTGATGAAACTCCAGCTTTCAAGGCGCGTTTAGCGGCCAATCTTCCCGAAAGGTAAGCAGCAGGAACATTCTTTTTTGAGTTCTTCCAGCCCATTCCAACCAAATCATTGGATGTAGCAGAGGCCAGAATACTATCTCCCGAATTTTTGAATTCGGTTATTTGGATCAAAATTTTTGCATTGGTGATTCTTACCACGGCTCTTGGAAGTCCGGATTTGATAAGTGCTAATCTCTTACGGTAGTCCGTAATTTTCTTTCTTCTTCTCGAGAAATGCATTCTTTGTGGCATTATTTCTTTCCTCCCAATTTTACACCATCAATTTCCATATTATATCTTAAGTGATTGCGTGAATTGTAAACTCCACCTTTTACTCGACGGTAATAGCGGCGGTATTGAGTAGCATCAATAGTCCCATCTGCTCTCAAATTGTTCAATTCATCCCTTAGAGCTCTAACCTTAGTCATCCACGCTTCCTTCTTTGGAGTTCTAGCTCCACCATGGCCTTTTCTAGAACCATGGCCTCTTCGTCTACCTTTACTTCGTTGAAAGGCCATCGCCTTTGCCCTACCTCTAGAAATCCCCTTCTTTTGGTGTTTACGAATAAATCTTTGAACAATTAACAGCCTAACATCATCTCTGGTTACAGCCTCTGAGATTCTCTCTTGAACCTCAGGCCTATCATCCACCCAAACACGGTGAACTCCACACTTCAGTAGTCCGGAGGCAACACGCTTCTGATATGACAGATTCACAAATCCCTCCTGTTGAAAACTCTAATTCCAAGTTCATCAGCTTTATTAACAATAATTTCTCTTTTTTTGTCTCCGACAGTTCTAGCTATACGAATCGCTTGTGTCTTAGGATCAACATCATCGACATCCTTAGGATTGTTCACTCTGACTTCTTCAAATCCAGAGGGATGTAATCCTCTAACACTCGCAGGCCCCCTGAATCCAGATTGTACTACAGGAATACGATACTTGAAATGCCTACGCATCTTAGAATGAATCCCCCTTGGCCTTCTCCACTTGTCTCCGAGACGTTTGTATCGGAACCAATTTTGACGTTTGAAGGCAGGTCTTTTGTGAGACATACGATTTCGTTTTGCCAAATCAGCTTTTGTTGAATCATCCATAACTGGCTTTTGCCGGGGTTTGTACTCATCCTCACTCATTGAGCAGCCCCCTTAGATATCAAATAAATTCCATCTTGGAAAACACGAGTATCTCTACCTTTGACAATGGTTGCTCTTTCCATATTGGCTGCAGTTTGCCCTACATTCTCGACGTTGTTACCCTCAACTGTCACAGTATCTCCCTTCACTTTCACATCAACACCTTCTGCAATCGCTGCCGTCCGCGTTGCTTTTTCGCCAAGGAAATTATCGATAGTTACGTTATTTCCTTTGGCAGCCACTTTCATAGGGAAGTGTGCAAAGACAATCTTCATTTCATATTTGAACCCGGTGTCGACACCCCTAATCATATTTGCTATATGTGCTTTCCAAGCTCCGATTAAGGCTTTTTCTTTTCTTCTTAATTTAATTCCGACTATATTCAATTCACCCTCAGCCTGTTCGAATTTAATCGCCTCATGATTAAAATTACGAGACAATTCACCTCGCGGTCCAGTGACTTTAACATCATCACTACTACTATCTACACTAACCCCTTCCGGCAATTTCAAACTATGAACTAATTTATCTATCAACATTAGTAAACGTAAGCTAGTAGCTTTCCTCCTGTAGATGCTTCTCTGGCTTGATCGTTATTCATAACACCATAAGGTGTAGTAAGTATCAGAATTCCAAAATCTTTTGCGGGCAAGTAACGTGCCTCATGGCGCTCCATATCTCGCATTTTGACTGAGAACCGTGGCTTAATCGCTCCACAACCGTTTATTCTACCATTAAGAGAGATTGCGAATTCTCCACCTTGTCCATTCTCTTTGTATTCATAATTGTTTAGATACCCTTTTTCAGTGAACAACTTAAGAACATTCTCAATCAACTTTGATGCAGGAACATTAGCTGAATTCTTCCCTACATGATCCGCATTCTTGATTATTACAAGCGCATCTGATAATGAATCGTGTCTCATAATTTATACCTCAATCGTATTTCTTGAACCCGAGCTCTTTGGCTCTATCTCTGAAACACTGTCTACACATGTTCAGACCATATCGGCGTACAAGTCCGCGCTTTCTGTCACAAAGTACACAGCCTTCTATTCGACCACGGTAAACTTCGCGTTCTTTTATTTTCACTTCATCGATATTCATACCTTGAATACCTCCAGAGCAAATTTACTAATCATAAATTCTCGACATTCGTCAGCAGTGATACGGTGATTCTTGCCAACCTTATTTCCTTTGATTTTTCTTCTCGAGACTCTGAATCCAGGCCTCTCGAAAGCAACAGCAATATCAAGTCCGAAAATCCCAATGTCAGGATCATAACTTTCATTCTTGTAACCAGTGTAATCAGGAATTCCGAAATTCAGACAACCTGTATTGGAGAAACAGTAATTAGGTAAGCGGTTTTCCCTTACCCAAAGAGAATCCTTTAGGAACCTCTCCGCATTTCCGCCTCTTAGAGTTACTTTGCAACCAATTGGCGCTCCCAACCTTATTCCTAAATCTCTATTAGTCGATCGTGACAACGTTCTTACTGGTTTGCAGCCACTAAGTTTCTGTAGTACAGATTCAGCTTTCGCCAACCTTTCTCCAGCCTCTCCAACACCGATATTCAGAACAATCTTCGCTATCCTTAATTTACGCATAGGATTCATACTTTAACCTCCGGTAGCGCGACCATTGCTTTTTTGTCTCCAACAACGAAAGTGTACGGAGTTATCGTCTGAAAATCTTTGTACACCACTATGTTTGGTTTAGTGCTACGAGTCACTTCATGACCAGCAATTTTTGAGATGGAACCAACGTGCGCTCCACCCGTGATAAGTGCATGCGCTCCTTTCTTGAATTCCAATACTTTCTTTATTTTGAAATCAGGTAGTGATACCTGCATAACATCACCAGTCTTGACTTTCTCCTCAGATAATATATTTGTACCATCATGCAGATTCAATTGAGTTTTCCCACCCTTTACATTGGTTTTGTTATCTACACGAACCAGTTTCCATTTTGCCTCAGTGGCTTTAATAGAAACAAATTGAATTCTACCGTGCTTATCTAGCAACGTTCTGAAATGCATTTTCATATTAGGTATAGAAATAACGTCCATCAAACCTACAGGAGTCTTTGGCTTTCTGACAACTCTTTGATCTATCATAACAGAACCATCCGTAAGGATAATTCTGGCTTCTCGATTATTATCACAGACTTTCAGGTAATCTCTCAATATAGTTGAAATTGGGATTGCACCTTCGAGAGAGTGCTTGCCAGGCATTGGCTTAGTGGTCCAAGTTCTTTCTTTTCTGGCTATATTCCATGAACGTGGAGCTACCAGACGTTTCAGATGCCCACTACTCATTTGCTTCCTCCCTTTAATCTTTCAATCAATTCAGCTTTCTTACCACTGACAGGCAAACCTTGTTCCTTCAGAGCGTCTTTTAGTTGAGGGACAGTCATACTGCCATAATCTACTTCTTCATCCTTTTCGCCGGTTTCCTCTTCAGTTTCTTCCTCAGAGGTCTCTTCTTCGGTTTCTTCATCTAGTCCATGAGTCTCGGCCTCATATTCATCCTCAGCAGCCTCGAAATCAGATACCACTTCATCTGTCCATTCGATAGATTCATTGACACGATTCAGTAGTTTCCTTCTTCTTATGTCAGACCAATCCGGATTTATAATCACCAAGTTTGAAGCATCAATGGGCCTCTGCAGTTCAGTCCCATCAGATTTGAAATAAGTGTAACCCTCGATGTAGACTTTACGCGCCTTACGATCGATTTTAGCGACCTTTGACGCACTAGTCCCCTTCCCCTCTCCTCTTACAATCAGAACTCTATCGCCTTTTCTAACAGGAATAGCTCTAGGATACATGAATCCTCTTGCTAATTGCCTCTCTCGTAGACCACGATCAATCGGTGTTGACATCTCACGATGCCTACGGTGATAAGGTGCCGTATAACGGGCGAGTCTCTGTTTTCGTGGTTGTTTTGAACTCATATAATCCTCATACTATAGTTGTCGCTGCTGCAGCGATACGGGGCCATCTCTCGGCAGCTTCTCTGGAAACGGGCCCTTTGATTCCAGATCCTTTTGTCTCACCCTGTTCATTGGTCAAGACAGCTGCATTATCCTCAAACTGGACCATTGTTCCATCAGCTCTACGATATGGTCTGCGGCATCTCACAATGACAGCACGGACCAATTGTCGCCTCATCTCTGGGTTTCCTTTCTTCACAGAAGCAACTACCATGTCTCCGACTCCAGCAGCAGGAGATCTACGATGTACACCTTTGTAATTCAGAACAGTGACAATCTCTACAGTCTTTGCACCACTGTTATCGACACACTCAATCCTAGC
>CAYSOH010000036.1:0-7864 GCA_964432625.1 uncultured archaeon | reverse complement strand
GATCATTTATTAGATGAAATGGCTCTCAGACAAGTTGATCTTACTTTCAAAAAGATTGCTTCTGAGATGCCCAAAGGATACTACTCAAGCAGGGAATACATGCAATTTGTAGGAAAGTGGCTATCTAATACAAACTCTGTTAAGGATAGTGTTGTACAAGCCGCCTATGAGCATAAAGTACCAATATTTATCCCTGCAATTAACGATTCATCTATAGGTATAGGAATTGCAATGAGTCAAAATTCAGATGAACATAGCATAGGAATTGATTCCATCAAGGATCTTAGAGAAATAGCTCATCTAAAGAGCAAGTGCGGTGAAACAGGAATTATTGTAATAGGGGGAGGAGTTCCAAAAAATTATGCACAAGATGCAGTAGTTATGGCTGAAATACTAGGACATAAAGTTAACAAACACAAATTTGGAATACAAATAAGTACCGCAGACGAAAGGGATGGTGGACTCTCTGGATCGACACTAAAGGAGGCTATATCTTGGGGAAAGAATGATTCTGATATAGAGGAAGTAATGGTTTGGGGTGAAGCAACGGTTTACATCCCACTTTTAATGGGGTATGTAATGCAGAAAAATAAAAATCAGGCAAGACCTATGAGATGTTTCAATGACATCTTCAGAGATGATAATATATGAAAAAAGGGTATAGACAACAGTTGCCAGATAGAGATCCACAAGAGACTGAAGAATGGATAGATTCAATTGAATCTATAATAGATGTAAAGGGTCAAGAAAGAGCCAGATACCTTCTTCACACACTGATAAGGGAAGCTAGAGACAGGAACATTGCAATACCTCTACTAACTAACAGTCCTTATGTCAACACCATACCTCCAGAATCCGAACCTGAATATCCTGGAGATGAGACAATTGAAAGAAAAATTAGGCGAATTATTAGATGGAATGCAGCGATGATGGTATCCAAGGCCAACAAGAATTTTTCTGGAATTGGAGGACATATCTCTACTTACGCATCGGCAGCAAGTTTGTACGAAGTTGGTTTCCATCACTTTTTCAAAGGCAAAGACAAGGGAATAGGTGATTTCATATATTTTCAGGGACATGCGTCTCCTGGAATATATTCAAGAGCCTATCTTGAAGGAAGGCTCACAGAGAATCACCTTGATCACTTCAGAAGAGAAGCATTTGGGGAAGGACTATCTAGTTATCCACACCCAAGACTGATGCCTGATTTCTGGGAATTTCCTACAGTTTCGATGGGACTAGGACCCACAAATGCAATCTATCATGCCAGATTCCTTAGATACCTTAGAGAAAGGGAAATAATCGATACCTCCGGCAGCCGTGTTTGGGCATTTTTAGGTGATGGTGAATGTGATGAACCTGAAACTTTGCACGCACTGCATTTAGCTCACAGAGAAAAGCTGGACAATCTAACTTTTGTTGTAAACTGTAACCTACAACGTTTGGATGGACCAGTGAGAGGTAATGGAAAAATTATACAGGAATTAGAAGCAATTTTCAGAGGTTCGGGATGGAATGTAATAAAAGTCCTTTGGGGAAGAGATTGGGATCCTTTACTACAAAAGGACGAAATGGGACACCTTCTTCGTAAAATGGAAACAACGGTTGATGGTGATTATCAAACTTTAGCCGCGTCGTCTGGAGATTATATACGTGAAAATTTCTTTGGACCGGAACCGGAACTAACTAAAATAGTAGAGGATCTAAACGATAAAAGATTGACTAAACTGAGGAGAGGGGGACACGATTCACATAAACTATATGCAGCATACAACGAAGCTGTAAATCACAAGGGACAACCAACTGTTATCCTTGCTAAAACGATTAAAGGCTGGGCATTAGGAAAGAGTTTCGAAGCGCGTAACATGACTCATCAGAAAAAGGGCCTTGAAAAATCAGATTGGCAGTACTTTAGAGACTTACTTGAGATACCATTTACAGATTCAGAATTAGATGAAATGCCATACTACAAACCTGCAGCAGATAGTGAGGAAATCAAATACCTAATAAAGCGCAGAAAAGAACTGGAGGGACCGCTTCCAAAGAGAAAGACTGCGTATAGTGGATTCCACATGCCAGCTAAAAATGTATTTACCGAATTTGACAAAGGAACACCCGAAGGTCAAGAAGTTTCAACCACTATGGCATTCGTACGACTTTTAAGGAATCTAATCAAAGATGAAAAAATAGGAAACCTGATAGTTCCTATAGTTCCAGATGAAGCGCGAACCTTTGGAATGGAAGCTCTTTTCACTGAGTTTAAGATCTACAATGCTCAAGGACAGATATACACTCCCGTTGACTCAGAACTACTTTTGAGTTACAAAGAATCCGAAAGTGGACAAATACTAGAAGAAGGAATCTCTGAAGCTGGGGCAATGAGTAGTTTTACTGCTGCCGGAACTGCATATTCAAATGTTGGTAAGCCCACAATTCCATTCTATATCTATTACTCAATGTTTGGTTTTCAAAGAGTAGGTGATCAAATATGGTGTGCAGCAGATTCAAGAGCAAGGGGATTCCTACTGGGTGCAACAGCGGGAAGAACCACACTTAACGGAGAAGGGCTACAACATCAAGACGGACATAGCTTACTAACAGCATCAACAGTACCAAATTGTATAGCCTACGACCCTGCCTTTGCTTATGAAATAGGTGTGATTGTTAAGGAAGGCTTGAGAAGAATGTATGAGAATAATGAAGATGTCTTCTACTATATGACACTGTATAATGAGAATCATCCAATGCCACCCATACCTAAGAATGCTGAAAAGGGCATAATTCAAGGTATATACAAATTCAAGAGTTCTAGAAATGCAGAGGTTCGCTTAATTGGTAGTGGACCAATAATGCAACAAGTATTGAAGGCAAGTGAGATTCTGAATAATTTTGGAATAAAAAGTGAAATCTGGAGTGCAACAAGCTTTGGAGGATTAAGAAGGGACGCACTTTTGTGTGATCGATGGAATTTACTAAATCCAACTAAAAAACCAAAGGTACCATACATTACCTCAACGTTAGGGGAAAAAGAATGCATCACTATAGTCGCAACGGATCACATGAGAGCAGTACCTGATATGATTGAGAAATGGGTACCGGGAAAATATGTTAGTCTGGGAACTGATGGATTTGGAAGGAGCGACACTAGGGAGAATCTTAGAAAATTCTTTGAGATGGATGCTGATCACATAGCTGCTGCGGCAATAAGCACACTTCTAAGTGAAGAAAAACTATCCAAATCGAAAGCAGAAAAGGCTCTAAAGACGCTAGATGTGAACCCAGATGCAGACGATCCTGCCCGAAATTAAATCTACATCATTCCTGGAGGCATGCCTCCCATACCATCCCCACCATCTCCTTCAGGTGCTTCAGGCTGTTTAGAGGCAATAACATCATCTATTCTAAGAATCATAGTTGCAACATCTGTGGCACTACTCAATGCTTGAGTTTTAACTCTAAGAGGTTCAACAACGTTCCGGGACTTCATGTTGACTACCTTCCCAGTAAAGACATCTAAGCCCGCATGCTGATTTCTTCCCTTCTTGGTATGAGCTTTGCGTAGACCCATTACTGTGTCAATCACATCAAGACCTGCATTCTCTGCCAAAGTATTTGGTACAACCTCAATCGCTTGTGCAAAGGCTTCGATTGCCATCTGCTCTCTTCCACCAACTCTAGGGGCAAATTTCCTCAACCTGAGTGCTAATTCAATCTCAGTGGCACCACCTCCAGTCACTATTTTACCATCCTGAATAACCAGTGAAACGACACCAATCGCATCAGCCAAATTTCTATCTATCTCATCCACAACATGTTCACTACCTCCCCTCACTAGAACTGAAACCGCTTTTGGATTCTTGCAATCTGTAACAAAAGTCATATCATCATCTCCTATTTTTCTGACTTCCACCATTCCTGCAAATCCAAGATCATCTTTTCCTAAACCTTCGATATTAGAAACTACACGACCACCAGTGGCCTTTGCTAACGCTTCAATATCTGACTTCTTAGACCTTCGAATTGCCATTATGTCATGCTTAGCTAGAAAATGTTGGGCCAAATCATCAATCCCTTTTTGACAAATCAATACTTTTGCTCCTGAATTCTTTATGGTATCTACCATTTTTTTTATTGTTGATTCTTCTTGATCTAGAAAAGCCTGAATCTGTGATGGATCATTTATCTGAATCTTGGATTCTATCTCTGTTTTCTTGATTTCTAAAGGTGCATCAATCAAAGCTACTTTTGCTTTAGAGACATGACGGGGCATTCCACTGTGCACAGGTTCCTTGTCGATTATAATTCCTGATATAAGTTCCGTATCTGATATAGAACCACCCTGTTTCTTTTGAATTTTGATATTGTCTCTATCTACTTCTGTGCTTTTACCTCTACCCTCAGCAACAGCTTTAACGGACTTGACTGTGAGATCTGCTAGGAAATCTGCGTTTGCTTCGGACGATTTTCCAGTCATTGAGGTTATAGCTATTGATTTCAAAGTAGAAACATCACTAGGACTAACTGACTTAGCTATTTTTCCTAGAACTATAGCGGCCTCAGAAGCAGCTCTGCGATATCCATTGGATATTGCCGTTGCATGAACTCCTTGTTCTAGGAGATCCTCGGCGTTTTTCAGTAATTCTCCTGCAAGAATAACAGCGGTTGTGGTCCCATCCCCACACTCTGAATCCTGAGTCTTAGCAATTTCAACAACCATTTTTGCTGCAGGATGTTCAACTTCTACTTCCTTAAGAATAGTAACTCCATCGTTTGTAATTACAACATCTCCCATAGAATCGACTAACATCTTGTCCATTCCTTTAGGGCCTAATGTGGATCTTACTGTTTCAGCTATAGCCTTCGCAGCTGCTATGTTATTCTGAGTGGCCCTGCGGCCACTATCTCTTTTAGTTCCCTCTTTCAGTATTACAACTGGTGCATTTCCAGGTATCATATTACCACACCGTACAACTTAAGAAGGGATTATATAAAAATAATCATAAAATTGACAAGAAAAGAATAGAAAGTAACACAGTTGTAGAAATTGAGTAAAAATTTACGCCATTATTCCCTAAAATTCCTCTATTTTCTAAAGTTGCACCCAATAAAGAATCAATAATACTGCCAAAAAAACCAAAAAAGGCTGAAAGATATAAGTAGTTGATGTCAAAAGCAACGTAGAGAGGGTCACTTTTTTCAATTATTAGTATGAAAGCTGAAAAAGATAACATAGACATTGAAACGGCAGACAACAAAGAGGCAACAGTACCTTCCAAAGATACTCCTCCATTAGTGCCTGGTTCAACGGCTTTTCTAGGATTAGTAATCAAAACTGGTTTTGGAGATAAGACGCCTATCTCACTAGCCATTGTATCAGCTGTTGCTGCAGCAATTGATGTTGTAAACGCGACTAAAGCTTGTTCAGGCTGTAACAACCCGATGCTATAACAAAACGCAACTAATGGAGGGACAATACCATTTGAGACTACATTCGAACCTCCACGAGTTCCAGCATCACTCTCCTCAACTCCTAAGGCCATTTTGTAAACAATGGCGAATCTTGTAGCTAGAAAGGAACTGCCAACAAATATCAATAATAGTAATAGCCAACTCCAATGTCCAAAAGTACCAGATACAAAGCATATCAAAAAAGCTAGAACTGAACCTCCTTGGTCTAAAACTTTCTTGTAAAATGCTATTCCAGCTATAGTAAGACTAGTAAGAGCAATCAGAACAATTGTTAATGCATCTGGAACTAAAGGCGCATCAATCAAGAAACGGCCCTCACGGCATCATCAAAATATTTCTTGAATTCTGTTTTTATTTTCTCAAGTACGGATTCATCTGTTCCCTCAACAAACATACGAATAACTGGTTGTGTGTTAGATGGACGTAGAAGAACCCATCCTCCGTCTAACCATATTTTAACACCATCAATCGTTTCTACTTTGTATCCTTTGGTTGTGAAAAAATCAGTTAGATACTCATTTACCTTGAATTTAAGAGCGTCAGGACACTCAAATTTCATCTCTTCATATGGATAAGAAGGTATACCTCTAGAAAGATCAGATAGCTTTGACCCTGAAGTGTGAAGATATTCAGCTAATTTAAGACTGAATATCATAGGGTCATCAAATATGAAATCGGTCAGTCCTGGTGCAAAGAAATGAGCGGAGATTTCCATTGCCAGTGCTGCATTATGTTTTTTCAATTCTTCACAAACAAATACATCACCCACTCTGATCCAAATCAATTCACCTCCAATTTTAGGAATCTCATCCTCTAAAATCATAGAACATGGAACACCCGCTAATACTTTGTTTGATTCTGGAGTTATCAAGCTCTTGGCAACAATGATGCCTATCTTTTCTGGGGAAACTGGATTAGCTTGGTCATCTAGGAAAACGCAGCGGTCCGCATCTCCATCATAAGCTACACTAAAATCAAAAGCTTCCTTCTTGGCTAATGATATCAAATCTCCAAGATTTTTGGGTGCAGGTTCAGATGGCCTATTTGGAAATCTACCATCTGGTTCATTGTTTATGCATTTAGTCTCAACACCAAACTTCTGAAATAATTCATCAATTATGACACTACCGACGCCATTACCTGGATCTATTGCAATTCTCATTCCACTAAGGTCATTCATCTTAGATTTTACAAAGTCAGTATACTTCCTCAACATCTCCTCAGTTGACAATATATTGATTTCACCATGTTCGGAATGCTCTTCTGCCTGTTCCTCAAAAAACATTCTCTTAATCTCAATATTTCCTTCAGTATAACCTGCTCCGTCTGGATGCCTAAAACGAATTCCATTGTATTCAGCTGGGTTATGGCTTGCAGTAATGTAGACTCCAGCAATGTATGAATTCTCTCCAAGACTGGCTTTCCAGGTACAAAAATTAGCGACAGGTATAGGAACCATGCCAATTACATCTACGTTAAATCCTGCTCTGGATATTCCCTTTGATACTGCTTCCTGTAATTCCGGAGAACTTATCCTAGCATCACATCCAATGGAAACTGTGCCCTTTGTGTGTGATTTTCTTAGATAATTTCCAAAAATAAGACCTACTTGCTCACCTATTTCTGCATTCAACTCACTTCCATAAACGCCACGAATATCGTACGCTCTGAATATATCCTGGGAAACATTCATGCGATGCTATTTAGTGCTCTTTAAAAGAAATGTTCTTAATGACATATGTCTAGCTATTACCATGGCATTAACCGAATCCACCATGGTGAAACTGGGAAGTTCTGCCCATGATTTTAGTTTACCAGATACAAATGGCAACAATGTGAATTTGACTGATTTCAAATCAGATTCCTTAGTAGTAATCTTTACTTGCAATCACTGCCCATATGCTAAAGCTGTAGAAGATAGATTAATCATCTTAGGAAATGATTATCAGGATAAAGCCGATTTTGTCTTGATTAGCTCGAACGAGGTTGAAAATTACCCAGATGATACACCGGAGAAGATGGCTGAAAGACACGCAGAGAAAAATTATCCTTTCCCATATCTGTTTGATGAAACTCAAGAAGTGGCAAAAGCATACGGTGCTGTTTGCACTCCAGACATTTTCCTTTACGATAGTGATAGAAAATTAAGGTATAGGGGAAGACTTGACGATAATTGGAAAGAACCAGAGAACGTTACCCGTGAAGAATTGAGAATGGCCCTTGATACAGTTCTAAGTGGTAATCAAATAGATTTTGATCAAGTGCCCTCAATGGGCTGTAATATCAAGTGGAAATAAGATTTTAGGCTTCCTCATCCGGTTTGTCAACATTCTCATCAGTAGTAGTTGCTAGATTCCCCTCTTGTTCTTCACCAGTCTCAGTGGACAATAGTTCA
>CAYSOH010000035.1:0-7933 GCA_964432625.1 uncultured archaeon | reverse complement strand
ATTCCAACTGTATGAATCGAATCCATTTCTTCAGCTAACAATAATTTGCTTCCTACTCCATCAGTACAGATTGCTAACGCCCCATCTCCAAGTTTTACTAATCCTGCAAAACCATTTTCTAATTTTATTGCTTCTCCGTCTCCCTTTCTACCAACATTCTTGATTTGAGCAATTAGAGCTTCAGTTGCCTTTTCGCTTGCATCAATATCGACTCCAGCTTCAGAGTAAGTACTTACCATAGAGTCTACATCTTGGCGTAGTAATTCTGGACAACAGTACTTACTTGTTCAATATCATTTATTCCCTTTTGCAACATTGATTCAAGTATCCTTTGCCTATTCTTGGCCATGTCATCAAATTGTCTTGGAGCTACACCTGCAGCCTTAGATATTTTCTCACGTAGTTTGCTTGGTACGCCAGTCTCGACAAGCTGATTTGTCTGTCCATTCCACTTGAAGAGAGTGTTTAATCTTGGTTTGTCACCTTCCAAGCCCGCTAACTCCGAAACTTCTGTAATGGTTCGTATTTGTTTTCCTCCAACAGCAACGCGACTTTGCATGATAATAAGGTGCAATGCATTCATCATTATTGGTGGAACTTCCATTGGAGGATTAATCAATCTTGAAACTGTTTCTTGGGCAGTATTTGCGTGAACTGTTCCAAAGCATCCTTCATGACCTGTGTTCATTGCTGTGAACAGAGTCTTAGCCTCTGGACCTCTTACTTCTCCAACGATTATACGGTCTGGCCTCATACGTAGAGTATTTTTCAGTAGAGAATCCATGTCAACATCCGGTTCTTCTGGTTTGGTTGAATTAAAGGTCTCAAGTTGTACATGGTGCTCATGTTTCAACTGAACTTCTGTAACATCTTCTATAGTTATAAGACGATCTTTCGAAGGAATGAAGAGACCAAGAACATTCAATGTGGTCGTCTTTCCAGAGCCAGTTCCTCCAGCAACCAATATGTTGCATGGCGCAGCACCCATTCCGTCTCCAAACATCCATAACAAGGCTGCCAATCGGGGTGACATAGTTCCAAATTTCATCAAATCAACGACGGTTAATGGATCACTCAACTGTTTTCTGATAGTCAAGGTAGGTCCATTGGGTGAAACAGGAGGTATGGTCGCATTCACACGACTGCCATCCGGAAGCCGGCCATCAAGGAGAAGATTTCCTGGACCAACTTTTCTTCCAACATATTTGCCAACTTTCTGAATTATAGCAGTAGCCTCCTCCCCACTCATTTTGATATTAGTAACACACATTCCATGCTTTCTGTGAGCAACCATTACAGGTTTGTCAGGATGATTGTACATTACTTCTTCCAGATAATCATCTTCCAGTAGTGGTTTCAAAGCCCCATAACTTGGTGATTTTGTTGGTTTTGTAACCTGATACAGGTGTCGCTCAGCACCGGGTCTTTCCACGATGTTGGCAGCCGGATATTTTTCTATTATTCGTCCTTGTTCCATATTTATACAATTGATATTTTTAGAGCCAATAGTAGAGTGGTAGTCGCTAAGAACATGTAGATTGGCATTCTCCATATTGCAGTTTTAGTGGTTTGAAGAATTACAGATTGCATCCATACACCACCAGCACCTAAGACCATCATGTAGAAGAACATTGATTGATTTAACAAACTAAGTTCAACATTCAATTCGAAATCCCCTGCCTTTCCGCTTCCAAAGACAGCTACAATCATGCCAAGTAGAATAGGGCAGATTATTGATCCTCCCCACAGGATGAAATTTGCCGTTCCCTGTGTTTTGGTTAATCTTTCCTTTCTTAGCATGTAAATTTCCCAGAATTCATCAGAAATATTCTCTAGTGTAGTAGCAAAACTTCCCGAGGAACTCAATGCAACATTAAGAATGCTTACAATTCGTGATATCATCGGAGATTCGGTTTTTATGGCAAAATTCTTCATTGCTAAACCAAATCCATCATCTCTCATTCTAATGACTGCATCCTTTAACATCAATCCCATTCGATCACTTCTGCTTGCTGCAATAGCGTCCAGTGCAGATTCTACACCCATGCCTGCACGTAATTCCTCAGCTAAGTCGGCCAGAACATCAGGCCAGACCATTTCAAGTTCATTTATTTTCTCTTGTTTTTTCTTTGCAGGAAGATAGAAAAAAGTTCCAACAAGAGCCCATATGCCCAGTGCAACCCAGATGAGACCATGTATGGTCCCCATTCCATCACCACTGAATAAATCGTCTAGAAAACTCATACGCCAGGCTCCCTTGCTTTAGTTTGAATTACCATTCCTGCAATTGCGATAGTTGCTACGATGAATAGAGCGGGCACACATGCATCAGGCATTGTTGGAGTATTACCCATGAATCCTCCTCCTGAAGCTTTTGCTGATTCTACTAGTCCATTAACTACAGCTCCAATAACTACAATGATTGGAATAAGTATGGAAACAATAAGGAATTGTTCAGAGGTTGCCGTGAGGCTTTCTATGAATGCATCAAGATCAACTCTCCTATCTCTAGACTCTTTTTCGGCTATAGATCTTAATCTATCTATGACATTGGTGTCTTCTTCTACAGACATGACCAAGGTAGACAACACTCTTCTGAGACCAGATGATGTTGTAGCTCTCATTTGAGTTCTTATGGAATCTCCAAAGCTTCTTCCACTGTCAGTATCTGAGAATATTTGTTTGAATACAGAACTAAGGTCCCCATAGTCTTCATCGGCGATATGTTTCATTGCCTCTGCAACACCTACACCAGATTCAAGTAAGACTTCAATGGCTCTAACGGCGTATAGCAGTTCTTGGTCGACCGATGCCAAACATCCCGTCAATGAAACGCCACTATAAACGATTAGCTTTTTTCATTCTCAAATCGAAATTCCTTCCAACTCTTTCCTATAGGTTAAGGCACCTGTGTAGAATGAGAAGACCATACACCATTCACAGAGAGCAGTCAGATTGAGATATGTTGACCGCTCGGTGTCTACAGTTGGAGGATTGTCCATCCTGTAGAAGAATCCTTCATCCTCCTCAATTAATTCACGCCCATCTAGAACTGTAAAAATAGACATAAACAAATAAAATATCCATCCTGCATAAACTGCATATTTCCGGATGTCATTTCCTTTACCTGATTTCTCCAAAACAGAGTATGCGAAGGTTCCCCATATCAGAAATGAAGTAAAGACAACAAAAGCAGTAACACCATGTAAAATAGGATAATTATTCCAATGAAAATTTACAGTTATGATTCCACAAATAGCCCCTATAGTTGCCATTATCCTAATCATATCGTTCCAATTTTCGTAACTTTGTCCAATTTCTTTTGCCAAAGGATCAAAGATTCTGTGAAAAACCTGAGCCAAAATTAGAAAACTGAAGATACTAATTCCAAGTCCTGTGCTAAATATGGTAGCTTCAGGTTCATTGAATGGCATTTCTGATATAATTGGAATGAAGGGAGCCACTCTTCCACTGGTTGTTGAGACAATATATGTAACAATTAGAGTAGCCAAGCCTAAGCCAATGCTAAATTCTAGTAGTAATTTTGCACTATTATTTTTCATCCAATACCGCTTGAGCTGCAGACAACCTAGCTATAGGTACTCTAAATGGTGAGCACGAAACATAATCCATTCCTACATCGTGGCAGAAATGAACAGATTTAGGCTCTCCACCGTGTTCACCACAAATTCCAACCTTTAGTTTGGGTTTTGTCTTTCTTCCCTTTTCAATTCCCATCTTGACTAGTTCACATACACCTTCGTCTAGGCTTGCAAACGGATCCTCAGGTAACAATCCGTGCTCTAAATATGCAGGCATAAAACCACCAGTATCATCACGACTAAATCCAAAAGTCATCTGTGTTAAATCATTAGTACCAAATGAGAAGAATTCCGCTGTTTCTGCGATTCTATCTGCAATAATACTTGCTCTTGGAATTTCCATCATTGTTCCAACCATATAGTTGTCTAATCCATCTATTTTTGCTGCCACCTCTCTCACAATCTTTTCTTGGTGGTCGTATTCAGTCTCCATTCCAGTCAATGGAATCATTATTTCTGGGAAAGTTTCTACCTTTTCTGATGTAAGCTCGGCTGCAGCTTCCAAGATAGCTCTAGCTTGCATCTCAGTTATTTCAGGATGTGTTATTCCTAATCTTACACCTCTGTGTCCCATCATTGGATTAGATTCTTTCAGTGCATCTGATCTTCTTTCCAACTCTTTAGCATCTATACCCAATGAATCAGAGAGTTGTTTCTGTCTTTTCTTATCATGGGGAATGAATTCATGCAATGGAGGGTCCATCAATCTTATTGTAACTGGAAGTCCTTTCATAGTTCTCAAAGTTTCTTTGATATCGTTTTTCATGAAGGGGAAAAGTGAGTCCAATGCAGTTTTTCTTTCTTCTGCACTGTTTGCCATAATCATCTCTTGCAGGTGGAATAATGGTTCTTCCGAGTCTTCTCCGTAGAACATGTGTTCTATTCTGAAAAGTCCTATTCCCTGTGCCCCAAAACTCAATGCCCTTTTCGCATCTGATGGCGTCTCAGCGTTGGTTCTAACCTTAAGTTTTTTAATATCGTCACACAAACTCAAGAAATGTGAAAGATAATCACTAGTTATATCCGTCTCTATGAGTGGCAGTTCACCTTGGTACACCTTTCCTGCCGTCCCGTTCAGCGTTATTGAATCTCCTTCCTTAATTGTTAGATTATTTACCGTAAATTCCTTTTTTATCGAATCAACTTTCATATCACCAGCACCAACAACACAGCACATACCCCATCCTCTGGCTACCAATGCAGCATGGGACGTCATACCTCCCCTAGAAGTTAGGATTGCGACAGAAGCTCTCATTCCTTCAACGTCCTCTGGATTGGTTTCTTCTCTAACCAGTACAACTTTCTCTCCTTTAGCTTCCCAATTAACTGCGTCTTGTGCAGTGAAAACAACTTTTCCAGTTGCACCTCCAGGTCCTGCAGGCAAGCCTTTGGTCAGTAGACTAGTAATTTTTTCAGTATCGGGATCAACAATAGGATGTAATAGTTCATCTAGCTGTGAAGGAGTTACTCTTCCAACAGCAGTCTTTTCATCTATTAATTTCTCATGTACCATTTCAGAAGCCATTCTAATTGCAGCAGGCCCATTTCTCTTCCCTATTCTACACTGCAACATCCATAATTTTCCAGATTGGATGGTAAATTCAATGTCCATCATGTCATGATAATGCTTCTCTAATCTTAGTCTAATGGCGTCTAATTCATTGTATAATTCAATTGACTTTTGCTCTAAACTAGCTAAATCCCCACTATGTTCCGTTCTGCAAACTTCATTCAAGGGATTTGGTGTTCTGATGCCTGCCACAACATCCTCACCCTGTGCTTTGGCTAGCCATTCTCCATAGAAATTATTCTCTCCAGTTGCAGGATTTCTTGTGAATGCAACTCCAGTGGCGCTGTCTTCACCTAGATTTCCAAAGACCATTGCTTGAACGTTTACAGCAGTTCCCCATTCTTGTGGAATATTCTCTATTTTTCGATATGCAATTGCTCTTTTTCCATTCCATGAAAGGAATACAGCAGAGATGGCACCCCACAATTGTTCCCAAGGATCTTCAGGGAATGGTTTTTTGAGAACTTCCAATATCTTACCTTTGTATATTTCCACAAGATCCTTCAGATTTGTTGCAGATAATTCAGTGTCCTCTGTAACTCCCTCCTGTTCTTTCATTTTTTCTAATTCATGCTCTAATTGATTACGTATCCCCATTCCTTCTTCAGGTTCAATACCAGCAGCTTTTTCCATAACTACATCAGAATACATCTGAATTAATCTTCTTTGAGCATCGTAAACAAATCGGGGGTCACCGCTCTGTGCAATTAATCCATTACGCGTAAAATCGTTCAAACCAACATTCAGAACGGTTTCCATCATACCTGGCATAGAGGTTCTTGCTCCAGATCTTACAGATAAAAGAAGTGGATTATCAGGATCTCCAAATACTGTTCCCAATTGTTGTTCAATGTCTTTGAGTGCACTCTTCATTTGTGTTTCAAGGTCTTTAGGATAATTTTGTTTATTTTCATTGAAATGTGTGCATACCTCAGTGGTTATTGTGAAACCCGGAGGAACTGGAATATCCATGGTAGCCATTTCGGCTAGATTTGCTCCTTTTCCACCCAAAAGATTCTTCATTCCGGCATCACCATCTGTCATGCCTGTCCCAAAACGGTATACGTGTTTCTCACTCATTATTCTATTGCGCATTGAGGGCAGTATTAATCCACTTCCTCTTTATTCTATAGGGTCGTGTAGTTTTCCAATAAGTGGCCAGCCAGGCCACATTAACCGATTATCAAGTTCTATCATTATCTTGTAAATCTCATCGTATCCTTCTATGATATGCTCAACCAGGCAAGGTTTACAATCATCACTCAACCACTTTCTAATAATGTCCGGATTTCCTACTTCCAGTTTTTCTGCAATATCACATAATTCAGACAATCTAATTTCTAATTGTCCAACAAAATCGGTTGATTCTTTGAGCGCCATCGTGACATGAATAAATCTCAGATTCTTATCAATCAGTAATTCTTCAAGACTTTCTTTCTTCGGGGCTCCTTGTTCTATCAACATTTCAAGCAGTTTCTTTTCACCATATATTTTGCTTCCAGCAGTTAGCATGAATCCCAAACTTTCCTTTTTCTTTTCCTTATCCATAATTTTCCTTTAGGTATTTTACTATAGTTTCTATGTCACTACTTGAGGCAATTGCTGTATCCTCATCGATAGTTTCACCAATACCAACACACATTATTTTTTCTTCTGAATAATCTTTCCATTTGTTGCTTATCTCAGTAGTTCTATTCAATATGATAATTCTATTCTTATTAGGAGTATTTTCAGTTAAATAATTCCACAATTCAACAAAATTATGGTCAGGTGAGTTTAGGCCATTTCCTATAACAATATGCACGTCCGCAGCTTTAAGCCAATCAATCCAAACTTTTCCCGTTGCTGTTGGAGCATCAATCTCATAGAACATCATACCATTCAATTCACAGGCATGATCAAGCATCATATCTGGCACGCTTTCAGGAACTACGAAATTCCCCCATGGTTTGGGTAAACTTCTCATGAATGTTGATTTTCCAGCACCCATAGGTCCCGTTACCATGATATATGTCATCTTTTTCCTTCCTTTATTGCTTTGAAAATTCCCATTAGATTCTCATATTCTCCCTCATCAGGATTACCACGAGATATTAATCTTCTGAGAGTAGTTCTTGAGCGATCCAATCTCCTCCTAGGATAACTAGTTTCTTCTAATAAATTCATAATTCTATCAACCAGCCTTTCAAATTCTTCGTTGGAAACAGATTTCCTCTTTTTGATGCTTTTCTGTTTATCATCTCTACAAATTTCGTATAGAACTATTCCAACAGCGTGCGACAAATTGAGTATTGGATATTCTGGATTTGTAGGAATTGTTATTGTAACTTCACACATTGCCAATTCTTCTCTGTACAATCCATAATTCTCTCTACCAAAGACTAGGGCCGGTTTTTCTCGATCTTTGATTATTCCAGGCAATTCCTTGACATTCTTAGGTACTCTGAACCATCTTTTGTCACCCTCAGGTTTTATTCCACTAGTAGCAATAGCTACATCACAATCCGCTAGTGCCTCTTCGAAGGTATCAAATCTCAATAAGTTTTCAAGAATGGGTTTCCCTGACTTTGACCTTGCGTATCCATCGTCATCAATTTCACATCCCTTTACGAGTGCTAAATCTTTGATTCCAAAATTTGCCATGATTCTGGCTACGGCACCTACATTTCCTGGATGCTGGGGTTCAACTAGGACAATTCTCAACAACCGTCAAAGGACGAGTTTTAGATAACTTTCTTTCAATAAAATAATTAATACAACC
>CAYSOH010000034.1:1322-7989 GCA_964432625.1 uncultured archaeon | reverse complement strand
GCCGAGAAAATGACAGACGTAAGTGATTCTGAATCTTCCTATACTGTAAGTATGGGGTCTGATGAGCAATGGGAAGCTCAAACAGGCGCCACTTTCGCTTCCCTTCATGCGATGATTGCTCAGAGCCACATGGATGAATTTGGAACAACACGCGAACAATTATCTGCTATTTCAGAGAAGAACCATTACCATGCTTCAATGAACCCAATGGCTCAATTTCCTTTCGAGATAAGTGGAGAAACCGTTTCAAACTCTGGGATAGTATCTAGTCCCCTTAGAATGTTAGATTGTGCCCCAAATAGTGATGGAGCGGCTGCTGTTGTACTTTGTGCGACTGAAAAGGCAAAGAAATTCAAAAAGAAAGGAATAAGACTTATTGGATCTGGTCAAGCTTCTGACACATTAAGCTTGCATCATCGTGAGCATCTTAACAGACTGCCTGCAATAGGAATAGCTGCAAAAAGAGCATTCAAAAGCTGTGGAAAGAAAGTAACTGACATTGACTTGATTGAAGTCCATGACAATTTCACAATATCTGAAGTTATAGCACTTGAAGAGATAGGGATATTCAAGAGGGGGAAGGCCGCAGAAATGAGTCTAAAAGGTGAAACTAGGTTGGGTGGGAAGATTGCAGTTAATACTAGTGGTGGGCTGAAGGCAAGAGGGCACGCACCGGGTGCAACTGGAATAGCACAAATAATTGAAGTCGTAAAACAACTTAGAGGAGAAGCTGGTGATAGACAAGTTGAAGGTGCAAAAATTGGAATGACTGAAAATCATGGCGGAACAGCTGCTACAGCGGTTGTACACATACTGGAGGTTGAATAATGTCTGTGCCAAGATTCTGGAGAGAACTAGATTCACGCTATAACCTAGTTGGATCATACTGTAAAATTACCAAAACATATCACTATCCTAAACGAAGTTTCAATCCAGATGCTGGAAGAGACTCGATAGGAAATATGGTAGATTATCAATTCAATGGAACTGGAACAGTAGTCAGTTCAACGGTTGTTCATCAAGCTCAATCTGGATATGAGATGTTTGGCCCATACTGTATGGCCATAATTGAACTTGAAGAAGGTCCAAGACTGACTTCTCAAGTAGTTGATTGTGACCCTATAACCGTAAAGCCAGGTATGAAAGTCAAATCGGTATTCAGAAAACTTGGAGAGGATAGCGAGAGTGGTATTCTCCATTATGGAACCAAATTCATAATTGATGAGATTCAAGATGAGGAAGAAGTGGATGATAACCTGCCAGATGTTGAATTGTGATTAGTAACTTATATATCTGTAGCTAGTCACTAAGAACAAGACAATGGCCAAGAAAAGCGAGAAACTAACTGACCCTCGTGTATGGATTAAGGACCTAGATATTGATACTACTGAGGATATAGCTGTCCCCAAAATGTTGATTGATCAAGTAATAGGTCAAGAACAAGGAGTCGAGATAGTTAGAAAAGCCGCTGAGCAAAAAAGACATGTCATGCTAATAGGTGATCCTGGAACTGGAAAATCAATGTTGGCTCAATCAATATCTGAACTACTACCTAAAGAAGAACTACAAGATGTTCTAGTTTATCACAATCAAGAAGACAACAATGAACCCAGAATAAGAATTGTACCTGCTGGTAAAGGCAAAGAAATTGTCCAAGTGCAGAAGGCTCAAGCAATGATTGAAAAAGAGAAGAAAGCCAAATCACAGATGATGATTGTTTTCATGATAATTGGGTTTGGAATTCTATGGTTTGCACTGAGTGGTTTCAGTAATCCCATGCTAATATTCTACAGTTTGATAGCAGCTGCATTTGTTTTCATGGCTATGAGATACGTTAATCCAAGAAACGACAACGCAAATGTCCCAAAGGGACTCGTACTGCATGATAGAGATGCAGAAGCTGCATTTGTTGATGCAACCGGGGCTCACGCTGGTTCTTTATTGGGAGACGTAAGGCATGACCCCTTCCAATCTGGTGGACTAGAAACTCCAGCACATGATAGAGTAGAAGCTGGGGCAATACACAAGGCCCATAGAGGTGTCTTGTACATAGATGAAATTAATCTACTTAGGATTGAATCACAACAATCTTTGCTAACTGCAATTCAAGAAGGAGAATTCTCAATATCTGGACAATCTGAAAGATCTGCAGGGGCGATGACAAAAACAGAACCTGTTCCTTGTGATTTTGTTCTTGTAGCGGCAGGTAACTTGGATGCGATACAAGGAATGCATCCGGCACTGAGAAGTCGAATCCGTGGATATGGTTACGAAGTTTACATGAATTCAACGATTCCAGACACTCAAGATAATCGTGAGAAATTAGTCAGATTCATAGCACAAGAAGTAGCTAAAGATAAAAAAATTGGACACTTTTCTAGAGAGGCAATTGGAGAAATCATACATGAGGCGCAACGAAGGGCTGGAAGACAGCTGCATCTCAGTCTACGGCTTCGTGAACTAGGTGGACTAGTTCGTGTCGCAGGAGATATCGCTAGGGAACTAGGTGATGATACCGTTACTGACAAACATGTAAGAAAAGCTAAGAAAATAGCCAAACCTCTTGAGCAACAAATTGCTGATAGATATGTTGAAAGGCGTAAGGACTACAAAACATATTCAGTTGAAGGTGCCGAAATAGGGATGGTTAATGGACTCGCTGTAATGGGAGCGAATTCAGGAATGTCTGAAATGGCCGGAATTCTGATGCCAATAGTTGCCGAAGTTACACCTGCGCAGTCAAAGGATAGAGGTAGAGTAGTAGCAACTGGTAAATTAGGAGAAATTGCAAAAGAGGCTGTAGAAAATGTATCTGCACTCATCAAAAAATATACTGGTGAGGATATAAGGAAATATGACATACATGTTCAATTCGTTGGAGCCTATGAGGGAGTAGAAGGAGACTCGGCATCTGTTTCTATCGCCGCGGCAGTCATTTCAGCTTTAGAAAATGCTGAAGTTGACCAGACTGTAGCTCTCACAGGATCCTTGAGTGTAAGGGGATTAGTACTTCCAGTAGGTGGTGTAACTGCAAAAATTGAGGCTGCGGCTGAAACTGGTGTTACCAAAGTCCTGATTCCATCAATGAATATGCAAGATGTTCTTCTGGATTCAAAATACAAGGACATGGTGGACGTTATTCCTGTTTCAACCCTAAAAGATGTACTGGACAATATTCTTGTTTCCGGTGCAAGAAAGGAAGGTTTACTGGAAAAATTGACGAAATTTCTTCCAAGTTCAGGTATATCTGGAAAAACAGTGAATCCTGCTACTTAGAATTCCAGTACTTCTCCATAGTCACTTAGTGCTTCCTTGAGACTGGTAATGTCATTTGATGTTGCAACTATAGATGTGCCTAGGTGTGCAATACTAGCGACGGCACCCATCGGAACCTTTCCCAGCATCTCTGATATATTCTCATTAACCAAACCTGTCTTTTCAGTAAATAAGCGACCTATTTTGATTGCAGAACGCAAACTTGCATTGCTTAACTGAATTCCTAAGGATGCCGTATTTATGATCTTTATCCACTGCGGATCATTAAGTATTTCAGAAGTGTCACGACCCAAACCAGATAGGCAAAGAACAATTTTAGAATCTGCAGGTGTAACTCTAACAGTTCCACCATAGCCTGGACTTTCTCTAACGGCGATTGCTGGAAAAATATTCTCACTTAGTGATTTAGAGATTGCCATGACATCGCCTAATCCAGTTTTGAACTCTACTTCTGCCTGATGAGAGGCGCTAATGCACTTTCCAATATCTTTTTCGACTTCTAAACAGGCGGACAGCGCTGATGCTCCGGAGATTCCCATACCAAATCCAATGGGAAGATCTCTCCTCATGTATACTGTGAGGCCCTTGTCTGCAAATCCCAGAATCTCTAACGCTCTTAGTGTTACAGGATCATCTATCTCTTCACCCTTGCAGATAATCCTATTTTTAGGCGAAGCGAGTTGTTCATCAACAACGGCACAATGAACTCCTTTAGGCAAGACCAAGCCTATTCCTGTAGAACCCATTTTCAACGGATTATCGTCTGGCCAAACTGCAAATGTCAGACTAATATGCCCTGGTGCAAAACTCATATTGTCTTTTTGTATAAGTCTATGGTCTTATCAATTGTGTTTTCCCAAGTCCTTCTGGAAGAAGCGTAAGAATAAGCTGACTCAGATAACTCACTGAGAAGTTTTTTGTTACTCAATACCTTTGGAACTGCACTGGCCATCTGTCCTGAGGGAACCAATAGTGCATGTCCCTGTGTAGCCTCCTTTACCGAGGGTAAGGAAGTGGCAATGACTGGCAATTTACAACCCATATATTCATATATTTTTAGAGGAGAAAAACCGTAGTCTACTTTAGGATAAGGAGCTAGGCCAATGTCTGATTCAACCAAAAGTGCTGGTACTTCTGATCTCTCTAATCTCCCAATATGATACAAATTAGATAGCTCTGGAAGATTATGCCCATATCCTCCACCAGCAACGATAACATTCAAATCTGGATTTCGCTTTGCTATCTCCACAAGCTCATCTGTTCCATGCCACGGCCCTAAAGCTCCTACAAAAACTGCAATATCGCCCTTAAGATTGAGCTTCTCTCTAATGCCTAGTGGTTTTGCTTCAGGTATGAAAAGATTATCCTCGTAACCGTTTTGAATTACTGCAAAATTATTAGCTTTAGGATTCCATTTAGATATCTGATCTCTAAGTATCGTGCTGACTGTAAAACCACAATCTGCCTTTTCAATTTGGTCTCGACAAGAACGGATGGCTTTCTGATTATACGGCCAAAGCCTAGCAACTTTTGTTGCTGAAAGCTCAGAGCGCATCCAGTTATCGTCAACCTGAAGGATGGATTTAACCCCCATTTCTGAGGCTGCTTTCACGCCTGAACCTGCAAAGATGTAGCCTCTATCGTGCACTATGTCGTATTCCTTACTATCCAATTCTGAGAGAACCTTTCTGTATGAATGACGTGTAAATATTATTCTTTCAAACGGTATGCCTGGATTGACAATTGATAAAAACTTAAGGTCAGGATTCAGATTCTGAGTTTTTGCACCCTTTGAATCATATCTACAAAGAAGTGTGACATCCAAGCCTCTATTGGCTAGGCCATTGGCTAGGGCCAATTGATGAAGTGTTTGGCCTAAAGTGTCTGGAACCCTCACAGAGGGTGCTACCATCAAAACTTTCACAAGGGCTCAGTGATGAACAGGTTTTAGAACTGCCGCCATAGGTTACTGTGGCAAATATTGCAGTAATCTGTGATCGAGAGTTCTTCCAACCCTTTGACCAACGCGTCTACAAAGAGGTACTCTCTCTGAAGAGGGCTGGGCACGAAATAGAGATTATAACTCCACATGATTCAAATATAATTAAAGAAATTGAAGGGATATCTGTACATTGCGTAACCACTAAAGGTCCTCCAATTTCTACTGCCTATAGACTAATCAAAAAAGCAATAGCAAAAGATTATGATCTATACTATTGTCATGAATTGGATCCTCTGTTGTATAGTTTTGTTCTGAGATTGCTAAGAAATAAGCCAATAATTTGGGATTGTCATGAATACTTAGTACCCATGAAGAAAGAACTACAGGGCAATCTTTCTGCAACATTCACTGATATTGGTATAAAGATAGCTGCACCCAGAGTTGATCACATAATAACTGTTGACAATCTACTTGGAAGACAACTTGCAAAACTGAATAAAGTAACAGTTGTACCGAATTATCCCACCGTAAATGATTTTCCTGTCTTAGAAAAAACATTAGAAAGTAAAAAGCCAAATTTTCTGTATGTTGGAGGACTGACTATTGAGAGAGGTGTAAAGATTATGATTGAAGCATTTAGTATTGTCAAAAGACAAATTGATTCTAAACTTACTCTTGTTGGTGGATTTTACGATAAGAAACTAGAAAAGTGGGCGAAAGAATTTGATCGGAAAAATGAGCTTGATATTGAATGGAAGGGATGGGTTAATTATAGAGACTTAGCGTCCATTTTTTCTAAAGCCACGGTTGGTTTGTGCCTTCTACAAGATCAAGAACGTTATGATAGGGCAATATCTACAAAAATATTTGAATATTTGATTATGGGTGTACCTGTTCTTACCTCAAAAGGGTATTTGGTAGAGAAACTAATTGAAAAAGGAAGATGTGGAAAGACTGTAGATGCTACAAAAGTAGAAGATGTTGCTGTAGAAATGATAAACTTACTGAAAAACAATGAATTGGATAAGCTTGGAAATAACGGTTTGAAATTCTCCAGAAAGAAGTTTGTCTGGGAAAAAAGAGAGGAAAATCTCTTGAAAGTCGTAGATAGGCTGACTACCAATTAGTTTTAACAGAACTTATCATAGCAGATATGCTAATATTTTATACACGCAGAAAACTATACTAACTCCAGTAAGTTGAGACTCTTCCGAATCTGGAGGAAAAAAGGACAAACATGGCTGCACAACCACAAACATATGGTTCCATACGCGAATTTTTGGATAATCTACCAAAGCAGCCTTGTATATGGCAACCGGAAAATCCCAATATTTGTGTAACTTGTTTAAGAATTAATGAACCTATTGCAAGAGTCTGTTCTGTATGGGCTCAAGCTCTTGATGATGCTCCACTAGAAGAAATTGATTTTGAAGAGGAAGTAAAATCACT
>CAYSOH010000034.1:0-1222 GCA_964432625.1 uncultured archaeon | reverse complement strand
CGAACCTGTTGTAGAAGAGGCCGTTGAAGCTGAACCAATAGTAGCTGAAACTGTGCCTGAAGAAATACAGGATGCTGTTGAGGCTGAGACAATAGCCTCTGAAAATATTGAGGCTGCTATCGAAACTGAAACAAAGGCTATTGAAGCTGTGGCTGAAGCTACGGATACTGTAGCTGATGCTGTTGAAGGATATGCCGAAGCTGTGGCTGAAGAGGGAGAAGCCGCAGAAACGGTAGTAGAAGCTGTAGAGGCTGAAGCAATAGCTACGGAAGCTGTTGTTGAAGCCACCGAGCAAGTCACTGAACTAGTAGAGAGCGAGGCATCAGAAGAAGAAGTAAAGGAAGCTGTAGATGATCTTGAGAAAGTTATTGAAGTGAAGGAAGAAGCTGAGGCGACGGTTGCTGAGGCTGTAACTGAGGAGGAAGTTGCTGCGAAGACCGTAGAAACTACAGTTGAGGAAGAAGAAAAAGCTATAGAAAGACTTGAAGGGGCGATTGTGGCTGAGGAGGAAGCGACTGAAGAATTAACTGAGGCTTTAGTTCAAGAAGAAGAAGTGTCAAAGGAATTAGCTGAAGAAATAGGTGAAGATAGTATAGAAAAGGAAGATACAGTTGATACCACTGATAGTCAAGAAGGGCCATTTATTGTAGGTGATGAAGTAACACATGGTGCATACGGTGATGGAATCGTCAAAAATGTTAGAAAAACAGGAAAACACTGGTTGATAAAAATAGGTTTTGATTCTGAGGAAAGAACTATCTTGGGTTCTGAGACTTTCTTGAGACTTAAGGGAGATATTGAAGAGAAAGATGTAGTAACTGAAGAGTCAAAGGAAAATCCTGAGATTTATCAAAAACCCGAAGATGATGAAGAGACTACTGAGAAAACGAGTACAGGGGAGACTGATGAAGCTGCTGAGGAAACCATTGATGAGCCCGAAAAGAAGGAAGAAGAAACTGAGACTCTAGATACAGTGATGGCAGAGGCTGTGATACCTGAAAGTGAAGATTATGGGGACTACGAGCCTGGAACGAAAGTAAAACATGATATTTTTGGAATCGGAAAGGTGAAAAGCAGCAGACCTAAAGGTGAGAATTATCGTTTGGAAATAGATTTTGAGGATGGAGCGAGCAAGACTCTACTTTCAACCTTTGTTGAAATTCATAATGAAGAAGAAACTGTTGAAGCTGAAGCAATCGTGGCTGAACCTGTAGAAGCTGAA
>CAYSOH010000033.1:0-7994 GCA_964432625.1 uncultured archaeon | reverse complement strand
TCTGTAGGTAACACATATTACAAAGACGGCGGAAGACCAGAAGTTCATGACCACGACGAAGACGATAATCCAGCATTGTTAGATGGAATAGTAGGAGTCAATGACCCCGAAAACAATGAACCTGTGCCACTGTCTGAAAACATGATTGGATCCATATCTGATAATGAAGGCATGCCACTGTACATGGGAACTATTTTCAAAGTTCACTTTGATGGTGTTGATGATTCATTAGAAACTCACGAACTCTATATTCCAATTGGTGAGGATAGAGAAGATTGGTATGTACAGATAGTCTTCCTAGAGGGATACGGAGTCATATCATGTGATGGTTGTGAGGATTTAGAAATAGATGGTAGCGATGCTAAATTCCATGCAAACGAACCAGTAACGATTATATTTGGTATGGTAGCAGACTGTGACCACGTTGTTGGACTTGATTCAACAGGTTATGCATTCGAACCAGTAGATCTTACAATAAATGTTGGAGAAACAGTATGCTGGCAATGGGAAGGTGCCGCTGATGTTCACAATGTTCTTGAACTCGAATCTGAATTTGATGAAGACATGAATTTGACAGCAGTCAGCGTTGGATTCTTCAGTGGCGAACCATCCAATACAGTGGATTTCAGACACACTTTCACCGAGGACAACATGACTCACTACTACGTATGTGAACCGCATGCGGCCATGGGTATGGTCGGTAAGATCACAGTAGGTGAAGGTTCTGAAGAGGATCCAGTTGAAGAGATAGTAGAGGAATCTGGACTTCCAAGTGTTGGATTCATAGTTGGTGTCTTGGCATTAATCGGAGCAGCTGGCCTGCGCCGAAGAATACACTAGACATAAATACTGGATAAATCCCCCTCTGCTATGACAGAGGGGATACCAGTTGTCAGGATGTATACTGACGACAGTGGGCACACTAGATTCGCTAAGATGCAGATTCCAGTGGAAAGTAAAACTGGACTAGGTTCAGTGGGACTCTTCTCATCATTGTTTGTCAATGAGAATATTCATGACAATACAGGCGATCTAAAGACACAGTTTGCACTGACGCCAGTACCAGACAATCTCGAAGGTGAAGGTCCGAAATTAGCACATACAGCTCCCAGAAGGCAACTAGTGTTGACTTTGAGTGGCTGTCTAGAATTCAAGAGTTGTGATGTTGAAAAAGAAGATGAAGAACACAAAGTGACCATTAGGAGAGGTGACATTCTACTTGCCGAGGACCTAGAAGGCGCAGGTCACGTCTGGAAGTTTGTTGAATCCAGTGATGGTAATTTTTATCCTTGGATAAGATGTTACATTCATCTTGGCGAAGAATATGAACACTTTGTTTCACAACTCGTTCCAAAAAGTTAACTCTAATTTAATAAACTACGATTTAAGGTCAGATTATGTTTGATGATATGGAACCCAAAAAACGCTGGCAAGTGTCAATGCTAGCATTTACGGTGTTCTTCATCATAGTTCTTGCAGGTTTCTCTCCGGATGTCGGGAGAGAAATGAGCCAAAGAGAGGAATTTTCTTACCCAGATAGTGAAGTATGGAAAGCCTCAGATAGAGCAGAAGAAAAAATGCCAGAAGAATACTGGCTTATTTTCCAAATAGTTATGGGAGATACAGAGGACACCCATGATCACAATGTTCTCGATCTTGAAGTTTTCAGAGAAACCACGAATCGAAATGATAATTTGAGAGCGGACAATGATACAAGCCAATATTTCGATGTAAAATTCAATTGGCAAATTCAGAGAAATGAACTTTCTATTTTGTGGAGTATATCTGATACGGTCCGTGAGGTGATGAATAACAACACACCTATTACTTTTTCGATAGGATATTCAGGATCAGATTATGAAGAAGCAAGCCAAGAAGAATTAACCTATGTTCTGAATGCACTATTCAATATCCGTGCTGAAGATGGTTCATTTCCATACAGAGCTATCGTTTCACCTGATTTATGTATAGTATCTGAAAACGAATGCACGACACCTCGAGACAAGGATGGCTATCCAATAGAGGGGTACGCCACGCCAGGCACCCATTGGAAGGCCAAAGGCTTCACAATGGTAGGTGAGGCAAATTCTACACGACTCTTTGCAGATTATCCTAGACAAAGAGGAGATTATGAGCATTTTGAATACTGGGAACAGAAAGTTGATTCTTACTATCTTGACCCATTAGAATCAGATCAGGATGTTGACTTCTATTCTTACCTTGCTTTTGGTCTTGAGATTGATTCCCAAATAAATTCTACAGCACCTTTGATTGGTATATCTTTTGTCTTGATGGTCTTGTTACTATTCTTCTATTTCCGTAACTTAGGAGATGTTTTGGTAAGTGGATTGGGTTTGGCATTGTTGATGATTTGTATGATGGCCAATTCTTTCTGGCTTGGCTTTCCACAGACACAACTTGCAGCCATGCTTCCAATTTTAATGTTGGCTTTGGGTGTTGACTTCGTAATACACAGTTTGACTCGTTGGCGTAGATTAACTCTTGAGAATCCTATGTATTCCGAGAATCCAGAAGATGCTAGTTTCGAAGGAGCATGGGATGCAATAAGGACACTATTCCCGGCATTGGGCGTTGCTACTCTGACAACTGTAGTAGCATTCGGTACGGCTACCTTAAGTGCCATTCCTGACTTGTTTGAATGGGGTATTCTTGGCCCTATAGGGATAATTCAAGCCTATCTCATAATGGGTGTTTTTGCACCTATATTGAGGAGTTATTTTCCACCGCCTCCTGTATCCGAGGATGCTGGAGAGAGTTTAATTTCACAAATTGGTGCTTATTTCAGTGTAAAGAATCTTGCGCACCTGATGGAAAACAGATCAATCTCAATGTTAGTTGTTTTCTTATTAATTACAATCATTTTATCACCAATAGTTATTGGCAATCCCGAATCCACATTTGATGTAAAGGAGTACGCAGATAACGAATCTAGATTTATTCAAACAGTGATTATTGGCCAATCAACCTTCACAGAGCAAGGAGAACCTGGATATTACCTTATTGAAGGAGATAATCTTGCTACATATGAAACAATAGTCAAAATAGACAATCTAGAAGAGTCTATAGTTGAATACAACATAAGTGCTAGGTGGTTAGGAAGTATACCATACATTATCCGGACACAGGTTTTGTTAGCTACAAATGTAGAAAATAGTGGATATGTTCCCAAAACTGTTGATCCTGCAACAGGATTCCCGACTTCTAGTGACGAAATTTACAAAGTTCTTGAAGATGTCTACAAAAATGGTACGATTAATCTAGAGGGGACATTCTACATTTCACCATCTGAAGCTAGGGGAATGTACCTTCTTGAAGATGGAAAAATGACCATGGCAAGATCATGGTTCGAGGTTGAGAGACCAGATGATATCTATGGATTGATGAAAGAACAAAAAAAGTTACTGGATGCCTCCAGTGCAGATCTTGCCTCAATAGAGGGCGTTTCTGTTAATGTTGCAGGTTTGAGTTACGAAAGATATGTGTATGTTTTAGAGATTACAGACAGTTTTCAGGAGAGTCTAATTGTTGCTATTGCTCTAGCATTCTTGATTGTACTGGTTGTACTTAGGGATTTGAGACTGAGTCTGATAACAATTCTACCAGTAGTTGCAATCACCCTATGGTTGAGAGGAGGTATGGTCTTGACAGGGACGTCGATTAACATAGTCACAGTTCAGATTTCAAGTTTAGCTATTGGTTTGGGAGTAGACTATGCGATTCATATGGTTCAGAGGGTGCGTGAAGCACGTTTTGAAAATCCACACGGGAATCAAGAAGATTGGATGGAAGAAAGTCTGGAAGAGACTGGAAATAATGTTGCAATGTCAGCATTTACTGATTTTGTTGGTTTCATGGTCTTGACCTTATCAATAATGCCTCTTTTCGTTACATTTGGGATGATTATGGCGATAATGATTTTCTTGTCTTTCGTAGCAGCAGTGATAATGCTTCCAGCATTGTTGTTTCAGTTTGGGAATCTTGAGGGTAACAGACCACCACCAGAACCATCAGTTGAACCCGAACCAGAAGAACCGCTTTTCGATAGAAAACCTAGGCTGGTAAAGAAGGTAAAGAAACGTCGTCTTCCAAATCCGAACTAGAACCCACTTCTCTTGAATTTCTTGTCCAATTCAGCAGGTGTTATGGTCATTACAGTAGGTCGACCGTGAACACATGCATATGGATTAGAAATCGATTCCATTTCACGTATTACGAATTCCATTTGTGCCATAGTAAGTTTGTCACCAGCCCTTAGTGCAGAATGGCATGCTACGGTGTACATCATGTACTGATGTCTTTCCTCAGCAGATTTCATTGAACCACTCTCGACTACATCATCTATGGCCTCCCTGATTCTTTCAGGTTCGGATCCAGCTAGCAAAGCTGGTACACTTCTTATCACAAATGAAGATGGACCAAATTTTTCCGCATCAAATCCCATATCTGTTATTTGTGGTAACATCTGTTCAAAGCCGGTAGCTTCACTTTTTGATAATTCCAGTGATATCGGTTTCAATAATTCTTGCTTTCCTATTCTGGAGAATTGGGCCTGATTCTTGAGTCTTTCATACATCACTCTTTCGTGAGCTGCATGGAAGTCGATAATGTACAGCCCTTCAATTCCCATTGCCACAATATATTTATTCTCGATTAGTGACAATGGTCTCATCGTGGGCATGTTTGTCTTTATATTCTTATCGTCTTGAAGCCCAACTTCGAATTCCTGTTGTAATGAATCGATATTGTTGACCTGCATAGCTCTACTTTTTGATGTAATTCCACCTAGAGGAGTTCCAAATATGGAATCGGTTTTGGTCTCATCCAGATTAACATGAGATATCAATGCCTGCTCAGATAGCACATCTTTCAGAATTTTTCTTAAATCCTGATTGACTTTTTCCTCTTGAGCAATTCTTACTACTGTTTTGGCAGGATGTACATTGACATCGACTTCATTCGATGGAATTTTCAGAAATAATGCACCCAATGGAAAGTGCCCATCATGTAGTAGACTACCATACGCTCCTCTTATGGAATAGCAGATGTTTCTGGCCTGAACTGGGCGTCCATTGATGTGGAGATAAATTCCAGACATGGTCTTTCTAGATACTGCAGGCCGCGTCAGATAGCCTTGAATCCTAAGCTCTCCTTCTTCTCCCTTGATTTCTATCAATTCTCTCGCAGTTTCTCGGCCTAGTAGAATCCCTATTCGGGTTTTCATATCTGAACTGGGCGCGTCTATCAGTTTTCTCTCACCATGTACTAAGCTGAAGCCCACATCTGGTCTTCTGATAGCCTCAATAGTCACAGCTTTCACAATGTGCTGCAATTCGGTTGCAACTCTCTTAAGATGTTTTGATCTTGCAGGAGTGTTGAAGAAAAGATCGACGACTTCCACAGTAGTTCCTTGAGGAGCTGCGTGGTCTTCCACTTTCAATCCTTCATTTCCTTCAATCGTTATTCTAGTGCCGATTTTGCCTGCCTTTTCAGCTGTGGTTATTCTAAGTCTTGAAACGGATGCAATAGACGGTAATGCCTCACCCCGAAATCCAGAGGTACTAACGGAATTTAGATCATCGAAAGAACGAATCTTCGAAGTTGAGTGTTTTTTGAAGGCTAGAGTTGCATCGTCACGATCCATTCCACCTCCATCATCTTGAACTATTATCAGCGAGGTCCCTCCTTCTTCAACCCTTATTTTGATGTTCTTTGCACCTGCATCAAGTGAGTTCTCCACTAATTCTTTGACAACAGATGCAGGCCTCTCAATTACCTCTCCTGCAGCTATCTGATTGATTGTGTGGTCATCAAGAACTTGGATGTTGCCCATTAGTAGAAAACAGCCATTGTACCTACTCTAAATGACCTTTTTCATAGAGTTCAATTTTTTAACACAGACTTACATCCTCTAATATGAATCTGGAATCTGAAGAGATGGATATGGAAATCGATGAACAGGCCCAAGAATTGTTCAAACCAGAGAACAAGGGATTTTTCAGTCTTTTAATTCAATCCTTCAAATTCTTCATGTTGAATTTACCAGCTATTGCAACGATTGTGATACCTGTGTTTCTGGTGGCTGAGATTCTTGTCCCTTTATTCGCGCTATTTCTTCCTAATTTTGCAGAAGATGCCACAGGATGGGATTTTGTCAATGATGCTCTAGACCGTTTGATAACGTTCCTAATCACTGAATTAATTTATGCCATAATTGCAGGTATTGGTTGGATTGCAGTTATCAGAGTTATAGCCGGAGCGATGCATGGGGAGAAACTTTCACCAATTCAAGCAATGAAAGATGGTGCCAATATGCTTCCAATGTTTGCCGTGACCGCTATTTTGTATTATGCGTCACTACTGATTGGTTTTGCACTTCTGATAGTCCCAGGAATAGTTCTTTTTGTTTGGTTTCATTTCTGGCAATTCAGTTATGTTCTTAGAGGTAAGGGTGCCGTTTCAGGTTTGATGTATAGTAAAAATATTGTTGAAGACAACTTTGTTCGCGTATCTTTGTATATTGTTGGAATTTGGATTTTCATGTATCTCATGAATGGTTATGGTATAGATATAATTGCAGATTATATTGCAAGTAATGTCGGAGAAGAAGGAGATATTGGATATGTTATTGTCAATGCCATTTTTGTCTGTCTCGGACGTGTCTTTGAAGGAATACGAATAGTATTCTTGATGACACTCTTTATGGATCTGGAAAGAGACTAGATTATATTTTATCATTAGATAATCCTTATAATTGGACATCATATTTTGCCTTGGAGTGTTATTATGGACCAAATCGAAGGCACAAAATGGCTAGGAACTGCATTGATACTGAGCGGAATTTTACTGACAAATTTGAACATATACCCAATCAATATATTTCTTCATGGAGGAGGAGTTGTCTGTTGGTCTTTTGCAGGTTATGTCACTAAAGACAAACCAGTGTTGGCGAATTTTGGTCTCCAAATACCATTGTTTGCAATAGGTTTCGCAAAATTATTATTCAATTTCTAAAGTCCTATTACCTTTCACAACAATTCCTTCGTATGTTATTGTAATCTTAATTGAACATGGTTCAGAGCATATGTTGAAATCATTCTCATAGATTGCAATTGTTTCATTCTTTTCCCAGAGTTCTGATTTATCATTCAATTCAATAATGGTACATTTTGCAGGAGAGACTAAATCGGGATTTGAAAGAGCAGGGAAAGTTGTGTTATCCAACGCCCCTATCATAAATGAGACATATCTTCCATCATCATTTTCATTATAGTAACTAAGGAACTTAATTTTGTAAAAGTTATTCTCGATACCTATTACGTATATTTTGTCTTTAACCTCTACACGATGTGTAGATAGTTTATAATCATACCAATCCAGCCTATCATCACTAGTTTCTGTAAACTCTTGATTGGGAACACTTACTAATTCTTCAAATTCAATCTCTTCGATTATAGTTCCAGTGACACGGTCAGACAGATAGATATCTGTTTTTGAGAACCTCATATCAAAATTTGAATTATTCCCTTCTATCAAATTATCCAAATCAACATATGTAAATTCTTCTTCCGATGTGGCATCTACAATTGCAGTAAATGTTATTCCATCAGAACCCAATTTCGTAGAAATCTTTGACTCACTTCCTTTATTTGATGTAAAATTTCCTTTGGAGCAACCCATTTTTTCGGTTCCGTTCTGAATACTAATGCTTAATTTGGACCACTCCAAATCATCTTCAGCGTTTGAAAAAGATAGTTCAAAGAGTGAATTATTTCGTTCATTTGTAAGGTTATCAGCTGAATCATTTGCAACAAAAATATTGTTTGTCCCTAGGTCTTCTTCGTATGAGCTTATCATAAAGGCCCAAATACCTCCAATAATCAGTAATAAGCTGACCATTCCTATCCCTATCTGTTTATAGTTCATTTTTTTGCTCTGAAAATGTTACCAAATAGAGATGGAGATTTGAAAGTTGC
>CAYSOH010000032.1:0-8000 GCA_964432625.1 uncultured archaeon | reverse complement strand
GCTCGCATTTCTCTATGAGGTTGCATGTAATCCCATTCAGGTCCCAAATCATCAAAATATAAGTCAAACTCTATGTCAGCAGGACCACCAGAATTGCTATCTGGAATTTGTATAGGTCTATAATTCAGACCATCTACACTAATCTGATAGCCTTGCTCATTATAACTCCAAAAATTTGAAACGACCATGCTAGCCCATGGACAATTAGAAGAACATTTGTTTGTAACATATTCTAATGGTGGATTAATTGGACCAACAACTGGAACTTGCCATGACCTATCGTAGAATGGTTCTTTATCGGCTGAATTCCAGCACCATTCCCATTCAATTTCGGTAGCACTTGTCTTCTTGCCTAAAATCGCATAGAATTGGTCAACTCCATCCACACTAGGGTATGGAAACCAAGTCATTGCTATAATGTCTCCATTTGGTGCTTGAATAATTGACCCCTCACCCAAACCTGGAGCAATAGTAGGGTCAAACTGCCCTTCTTCACATCCTAAATCTGTATTAACTGCTGGAGGTACCCATTCACTCCAAGTCAAGCCCCTATCAGTACTATACCATGGCCACTCTCCACCCAAATTATAGATTATGCCATCTTGATCTGTAGCAAGATAATGTTCACAGCAATTTCCACCATAATTATGCTCATTACTTCCACCAAAATCTTCTGTTCCGTAAACTGCCCAGATACGTTCTGTAACAATTTCCATTGAAGCTGGATTAACAACTGAAAAATTACGAATTGGATCGAATGAATATGGAAATTGTGAGAGCTGGCTCTCATCCACAATCAATCTTGTTTTCTCAAAGTCTTCTTCAGGGGTAAAGGTTCTCTTATCTTCAGGATCCAAACATCCCATAAATGAAATGCTCAGGAGCATGACCACTAGACAAACACTAGACTTCATTATCTTATTATGTTTGCACTGCCTAAAATAGTTTGTTGAACCCCGCCAACCTGTATAAATCACCCTCTTTCTATCTTTAGTCAATGGCACCAGTTGATGCTGAAAAAAGTGAAGAACGTGCCTGCTCTATACCTGGTGATTATGGGATATTCCCCACATCCAGAACCGACAACTGGTGGGTACAACCACTACTCGTATTCTTGGGTCTAAGCACTGCCCTTGTTTACATGACATGGGCTGCTTTCCAAGGTACTAACTACTACTATGATGTTGGAGGCACAAACTATCTTTCTCCACTCTACTCTCCAGAACTATTTGGTGAAAGTGGACATGCATGGTTTGGTGACAAGCCTGGTTTCTGGCCTGATGAAGTCCTTGGTATTGCTGTACCGTGGTCCCCAGCGTTTCTTATTCTATGGGCACCTGCAGGATTCAGAGTTACCTGTTACTATTACAGAGGAAGTTACTACAAGGCATTCTGGGCCGATCCACCTGCTTGTTCAGTGGGAGAACCAAGAGATAGTTATTGGGGCGAAAATTCAATGCCTTTGATACTTCAAAATTTGCATCGTTATGCCCTCTTCTTTGCGCTAATATTGTGCGTCATCCTGACTTATGATGCTTGGCTCTCCATGTGGTTTGATGGCAAACCTTTCGAGGGTGATTTCGGTATTGGTGTTGGCACAATTGTGCTAATACTCAATTCAATACTGCTCGGGGGGTATACCTTAGGATGTCATTCCTTAAGACACCTTATAGGTGGTTATGCTGATAGAATAGTAAAGAAACCTAAAGTCCAACAAAAGGCATTTGACTGTGTCAGCTGTCTTAACAAACAGCACATGAAGTGGGCCTGGATATCGCTTTTCTGGGTCTGTTTCACAGATTTTTACATCCGATTATGTGCTAGTGGGGTAATTGATGACTGGAGAATTATTTAATGGAAGATTTTGAAACAGTAGAATGCGACGTATTAGTTGTAGGAGCTGGTGGTGCTGGACTAAGGGCTGCTATAGCTGCAAGTGACTATGGTTCGAAAGTTGCCTTGGTTTCAAAGTCGTTACTTGGAAAGGCTCACACAGTTATGGCCGAGGGGGGAGTTGCAGCAGCCTTAGGAAATGCTGACGAGAGAGACAATTGGAAAATTCATTTTAGAGATACTATTAGAGGGAGCAAAAACCTAGCGAATTGGGAAATGGCCAAAATTCACGCCGAAAAGGCGCCTGAGCGTGTCCGAGAACTGGAACGATGGGGAGCTGTATTTGATCGAACTGTTGAAGGTAAAATCAGCCAGCGTAATTTTGGAGGACATCGGTACCCTAGACTAGCTCATGTTGGTGACCGCACAGGTCTAGAAATAATCCGAACTTTGCAGGATTATGCTGTCCACACTAAGAACGTAGACATATTCATGGAATGTACAGTCTGCGATATACTGAAATCTAATGATAGAACTGTAGGGGCTTTAGCATATTACAGAAGTTCTGGAAAATTGGTTGTATTCAAGGCAGGGTCAATTGTTCTAGCGACTGGAGGAATCGGTAAGGCATACAGAGTTACTTCTAATTCCTGGGAATATACAGGAGACGGGCATGCATTAGCGTATCTAGCAGGAGCGGATCTGATAGATATGGAGTTTGTGCAATTCCATCCTACTGGGATGGTTTGGCCACCTAGTGTGAAGGGAACTCTTGTTACAGAAGGTGTAAGAGGTGAAGGAGGAATTTTAGTTAATAGCGAAGGCGAAAGATTCATGTTCAACTATATTCCTGAAGTCTTTGCAGCCGAGACTGCCAAATCTGAGGAAGAAGCGAATGCCTGGCTCAGGGGAGAAGAGGGAGCCATGAGACCTCCGGAATTACTTACCAGAGATGTTGTTGCAAGAGCAATAATGACTGAAGTTAAGGAGGGGAGAGGATCTCCACATGGTGGAGCTTTTTTAGATATAGCATCTAGACAGCCTCCAGATTACATAAAACGTAAGCTTCCTTCTATGTATCATCAATTCAAGGAATTAGCTACACTAGACATAACAAAAGAATCAATGGAAGTTGGTCCAACAACACACTATATGATGGGGGGCGTGCGAGTTGATGCTGCTACTGCTGCATCAACTGTTTCAGGACTTTTTGCTGCTGGAGAGGCCGCTGCTGGAATGCATGGCGCAAATAGACTTGGAGGAAACTCACTATCAGATCTTCTAGTCTTTGGGAAAATTGCGGGTCAAAGCGCTGCTAACTATGCTCAAGAGAATTCAAAAATATCTCCGCATGGAGGAGAAATCGATGAAAGTATCAAGAAAGCTTTAGAGTCATTTAATGAAGGAGAGGAGAATCCTTACCACATTCATCAGGAACTTCAGGATATTATGGAAGAACATGTTGGAATTGTTAGAACTGGTGAGGATATTGAAAAAGGAATAGAAAAATTAGAGAAACTCAAAGGTAGATTACCTAACTTGCATTCTAAAGGTGGAAGAGAATACAATCCAGGTTGGCATCTTTGTCTTGATTTGCATAATATGATTATTACGTCTTTAGCGCTTGCAAGGGCTGCACTAGAAAGAACTGAAAGTAGGGGTGCTCACACACGACTTGATCACCCAGAATATGATGAAGAGATGGGAAAAGTCAACATAGTTATACGGCCAGGTCCTGATGGAATGTCTGTCGTAAAATCACCCCTTCAAGAAATGCCATCAGACCTCAGGGAATATGTACTGAAGGAGGCTGTATGAAGCGGAAAATAAGAATACAGAGAGGAACACCAGACGTTTACTATCATGATTTTAATCTTAGACTTGAAGAATTTGAAATCGAAGTTGAGACAGGAATGGTTGTCTTGGATGCAATTCATCTTATTCAAGCGAATGAAGCACCAGATTTAGCTGTTAGATGGAATTGCAAAGCTGGAAAATGTGGTTCTTGTTCCGCGGAAATAAATGGTGAACCAAAACTGACTTGTATGACAAGGCTTTCAGATTATCCTGAGGACGAAACATTAACGATACAACCCCTGAAGACATTTCCTCTTATCAAGGATCTAGTGACTGATGTCTCTTGGAATTATGAAATTAACAAACAGATAACTCCCTATCAGCACAGCAATGAGGATGAGGAGCCTGTTATGTTCCAAGAGGAAGTTGATAGAGTTCAGGAATTTAGAAAATGCATAGAATGCTTTCTGTGTCAAGACGTTTGTCATGTATTGAGATCACATGATATGAAGAACGAATTTGCGGGCCCTCGTTTTATGATAAGAACTGCAGGACTGGAGATGCATCCACTAGACCAAGGAAATAGAATAGAGACTCTCAAAGACGATCATGGAATCGGGCTTTGTAATATAACCAAATGTTGTACTTATGTTTGTCCAGAACACATAGAAATAACAGACAATGCAATAATACCTATGAAGGAACGTGTTGTTGACGAATATTATGATCCTTTGAAATGGCTTTGGAATAGGCTTACTGGTAAAAGTAATTAATCACAAGAATTGCCTTCACAACAAGACTCAACAACAGTATGACAATTTGGGCATTCTCTATGTTGTCTGGTTTCTATCGAGAGACCTCTAAAACCACAAATACAACTAATGTAATCTGTGTAGTTCTTAGAGTGCACATTCATGAATTGGAAACTCTATTTAATTGAATATCGGAGGATTAGTTGCCGCTCAACCGACAGGTTGGGAGGTGGGAGGTGGGAGGGGGCCCGCCGGGAGCAGCTACCATGAGATTAACAGGGTTTTATTAAAATATTCGGGCAAATATGTTTAATACATACTATATGAGAGGCCATGGATACCGTCCGGGCACCTAGAGGAACCAAAATTAGCTGCAAAGGATGGTTGCAAGAAGCTGCACTGAGAATGTTGATGAATAACCTCGACCCAGATGTAGCTGAAAAACCTGAAGAATTGATAGTATATGGTGGAAGGGGTAAAGCTGCTAGGAATGAGGAATGTTATCACGCCATTGTAAAATCATTAAGAGAATTAGAAAACGATGAGACATTATTAATTCAAAGTGGAAAACCAGTAGGAATCTTCAAAACACATGATCAAGCCCCAAGAGTCCTTATAGCAAATTCAAATCTTGTCGGGAAATGGGCAAATTGGGAACACTTTGGTGAGCTAGAGAAAAAAGGGCTGATGATGTTTGGGCAAATGACTGCAGGGTCATGGATATACATTGGATCACAAGGTATTCTTCAAGGAACTTACGAAACCTTTGCTGAGGCTGCTAGGCAGCATTTTGGTGGAGACCTTTCAGGCAAGTTAATTGTAACTGGTGGATTGGGTGGAATGGGAGGAGCACAACCTTTAGCTGCAACTATGAATGGAGGAACTTTCCTAGCAGCTGAAATCGATCCAAAGAGAATAGAAAAAAGGCTGGAAACTAGATATTGTGATGAAGTAACCTCAGATATTGATGATGCGATAGACAAGGCCCTAGAATGGAAGAATTCGAAAGAGGGAAAATCAATAGCCGTTGTGGCCAATATAGTTGACCTCTTGGAAAGATTGATTGAAAGAAAAGTAATCCCTGATCTTTTGACAGATCAGACTTCAGCACATGATCCACTAATTGGATACATTCCTCAAGAATTAAGTCTAGAAAACGCTGAAAAACTAAGAGAGGAGAATCCTGAAGAGTATCTAAAGAGAAGCTATGCAAGCATGGCTAAACATGTCAGGCTCATGCTTAAGCTGAAGGATATGGGAGCTCAGACTTTTGATTATGGTAATAATCTGAGAGCTATGGCAAAGGAGGCTGGGGTCGAGAATGCATTTGACTTTCCAGGATTTGTACCTGCATATGTTAGGCCATTATTTTGTGAAGGAAAAGGTCCATTCCGTTGGGCTGCACTATCAGGTGATGAGAATGATATTACTGAAACTGACAAAGTAATCCTAGAGCTATTCCCTGAAGACGAAGCGTTGTCAAGATGGATAAAAATGGCCCAGAAAAGAGTTCAATTCCAAGGATTACCTGCAAGAATCTGTTGGTTAGGATATGGAGAAAGAGCACGTGCAGGACTGGCCTTTAACGAATTAGTTAAAAGTGGAAAAGTAAAGGCACCGATAGTAATCGGAAGAGACCACCTCGACTCTGGTTCAGTAGCTTCGCCAAATAGGGAGACTGAATCGATGAAAGATGGAACAGATGCTGTTGCCGACTGGCCGATATTGAATGCCTTGTTGAACACTGCTGCAGGAGCAAGTTGGGTTAGCTTTCACCATGGTGGTGGAGTAGGGATGGGGTATGCATTACACGCAGGAATGGTTGTAGTTGCAGATGGTACTAAATCTGCAGCTGAAAGACTTGAAAGAGTTCTAACTACTGATCCCGGAACTGGAATAATGAGGCATGTTGATGCTGGTTATGAGAAGGCGAGGAAAGTAGCTAGAGAAAGAAATGTAAAAGTTGGACTAGTTGAAGACCTATGAATCTGATTATCGCGTCCGAAGCCGACACGGCATCCATAAATCTGAAAAGTAGATTACTTGAAATGGCAAAATGGTTGGTTGACGGAAATTTTAATGGGAGAAAAATATGGAGACTAACTGAAAATTATGGAGACTTCTGTCTTAAAAATACAAGACTGATAACCATTGAAAAACTCCATATTCACGCTGAGAGAATTGATCAAGAATGGGAAGAAAAAACCGGGATGGTGGTGGAAAACATTGTTTTTCTCTCTCGTCACAAAGCAGCAAGTGGAAGACCCAGCCTTACAGTTCATCCGATTGGAAACTGGGGCAAAGCAGACTATGGTGGCGTAGAAGGAAAGGTCTCAGGTGCTTCACCAAAGTGGATGACAGGATTGCTTCTAAACATATACAAGAATAGATTACCAGGGTATGATGTTTGCTTTGAGGCTACACACCATGGACCACTTGTAGAAAAACCAACAATGTTTTTAGAGATTGGATCTGGAGAAGAACAATGGGAATTGAAAGAACCTGCAGAAGCGCTGATAAAATCATTATTGGAGCTTGAAGCCGCAAATGGAGTAAATACAATTGGCATCGGTGGTGGACACTACACTCCAAGGTTTACAGAGGCTGCAATGACACACAAAGTATGTTTTGGACACATGATTGCGAATTATGGAATCTCAGCGTTAACACCTGAAATACTTGATGCAGCAATTAAGTCCTGTAATGCAGATGGGCTGTATTTTCACCGAAAAGGAATGAAGAGAGCTGATTATAGAAAATGGAAAAAATATGCTGATGAAAATGAAATTCCGGTTTTCAATCAATCTGATTATGAAAAACGCAATTTATAGACGATAAAAACTGCTGTTTTGAAAATAAAAACATCCGATACACTTAATAAACGATTCTCTCGTCTATTCTTTTAGGTGTAAAAACCATGAGTGACGACGACGGACAAAACGATGACGGAGGAGCTCCTGAAGAAGCCCCTACTACTGAAAGTAGTGGAGACTTCCTTGAGGATACCTTTGGAATCACAAAAGCTGGAAGTACCGTTGAGACGGAAATTCGTGCTGGTGTTACGACTTTCCTGACAATGGCGTACATACTATTCGTGAACCCGAATATGCTAGCCTTGACTGGAATGCCATTCGAAGATGCACTTTTTGCAACAGCGGTTGCTGCATTTGTTGGATGTGTTATTATGGGTCTATGGGCTAACCTACCTTTCGCCTTGGCGCCAGGTATGGGATTAAATGCATATTTCACTTTCTCGGTAGTACTATATGGATTCGACGGACAAGTTGGTTGGGAAATAGCACTTGCCGCAGTACTTGTTGAGGGAATATTATTCTTAATATTGTCTTTACCACAAGTAGGTGCAAGAAGTGCAATGATCAACGCTATCCCTAAGGATTTGAAAATTGCAACAATGGCTGGAATAGGAATGTTCTTAGCTATTATTGGATTCAGAGAAATGGGATGGATTCAGGATGATGGTGCTACCTTAGTAAACATAGCAGCAACAGAGAGCTTTACTCACCTAGAAGGTGGTTTCTGGGCTCTAATTGGGCTAGTTATGATGGCTGCACTTATGGCTAAAAGAGTCAAAGGTGCAATTGTAATCAGCATTCTTGT
>CAYSOH010000031.1:5034-8474 GCA_964432625.1 uncultured archaeon | reverse complement strand
TTGGTGCCGGGGGCGGGGTTTGAACCCGCGACCTTCGGATGTCCCAGGCATAGCCGGAACTATACTACCCTATGAGTCCGACGCTCTACCAGGCTGAGCCACCCCGGCGTTATTGCAGTTGATTGATAAGGGGATTTAAGTTTAAGTTTGGTTACATTTTATAACACCCACCTAAATCATGAGCAATAATGGTTGAAACCAAGTCAGCAAATAAGGCGCAAGGGACTGGAGCTTATGATCCAGTTGACTTGGAATTATCAGTAGCGAAAAGGTGGAAAGAAGATGACACATTTGCTAAGAGTGTACAAAATCGCCAAGGTTCAAAACCATTCACATTTTTAGAAGGTCCTCCAACTGCTAACGGTAAACCAGGTATCCATCACGTTCTATCAAGATTGTACAAAGATTTAGTATGTCGCTGGAAGACAATGGAAGGTCATTTAGTTGAGAGGAAGGGCGGCTGGGATACGCACGGCTTGCCCGTCGAAATAGAAGTTCAGAAAAAGCTGAATTTGATGTCAAATGAAGAAATAGAAGCCTATGGCATGGAAGCCTTCAATGAGAAATGTAAAGAGAGCGTTTGGACATATGAGGAAGCATGGCGCGAAATGACAGAGAGAATGGCTTTCTGGGTCGATATGGATGATCCATATGTCACATTACACGATGAGTACATAGAATCCGCTTGGTGGTCATTAAAGCAAATGCATGACAAGGGCCTACTTTTCAGAGGTCATAAGGTACTTCCTTATTGCCCGCAAACAGGAACGAGTTATTCAACGCATGAAGTTTCTCTTGGATACAAAGAAGTAGCTGAACCTGCAGTTTATGTCAAATTCAAGTTAGTAGATGATGATGCTTCGATATTGGCATGGACAACTACTCCCTGGACACTTCCAGGAAATGTAGGTCTCGCTGTAGGACCTGACGTGGTTTACTGTAGGGTCCGTGTTACTGCAACTCCATCTGGAAATTGGGAGGGACGTGGTGGTTCTGAGATTGGAGAAGAGCTTATTCTATCTAAGGATCTCTTATCTGATGTTTTACGCCATAAAGTCGAAATTGTGGATGAATTCCTAGGTTTAGAACTAGTTGGAAAAGCCTATCATCCTCTTTTCCCAGATGCGATAGATAGAGGAGATTCAGATACTGCTTGGACAGTCGTCCCTGCAGATTTTGTTACTACAACAGATGGTACTGGTGTAGTTCACACTGCAGTAATGTATGGAGAAGAGGATTATGCTTTAGGTATGGAAGTAGGTTTCCCAGCCCAACACACTGTGGGAATGGATGGTAAATTCATTGCTGGGACACATGATGCATTGGATGGCCGTTATGTGAAAGATTGCGATTCTGGCATCATAGACCTTCTGGAAAAGAGCGATCGACTTTACAGAGAACATACTTACACTCATGACTATCCCCATTGCTGGCGTACAGACCATCCACTTCTCTACTACGCTATGGACAGTTGGTTCGTCCGAATGACTGCTGTCAAGGAAAATATAATCAAATACAATTCAGAAGTCGAATGGGCCCCAGAGTGGACGGGAACTGGCAGGGTAGGTGAATGGCTAAACAACATCAAAGATTGGGCAATTAGTCGAGAACGCTATTGGGGAACCCCAATTCCTGTATGGATCTGTCAGGATTGTGGTAAGGAGCATTGCGTTGGAAGTATAGAGGAGATGACTTCAATGAAAACAAGTGACTCACCAGTTCCTAAGGAATTGCATCGTCCTTATGTTGATGACGTCAAGCTTCACTGCTCTTCAGATGATTGTAGCGGTGAGATGATTAGAGAACCATACGTTATGGATTGCTGGTTTGATTCAGGCTGTGCATCCTTTGCACAGTGGCACTATCCGTTTGAGAATAAAGACAAATTCTCTGGAAGCTTTCCCGTAGATTACATTTGTGAGGCTGTAGACCAGACACGTGGATGGTTCTATTCTCTTCTTGCAGTATCTACTACAGTATTCGATAGCACCTGTTATCACCGTTGTCTTTCCTTAGGACATATTCTTGATAGCGAAGGAAAGAAGATGAGTAAATCAAAGGGCAATGTTGTCAACCCTTGGGACCACTTCAACAAGGAGGGTTCAGACGCGATACGTTGGTACATGACTACTCAAAGTGCACCCTGGAGTCCGATGAATTTTGATCCTAATGGTGTAAGAGAAACGTACGCCAAGATGTTCCTTACTTTATGGAATGTTTACCGATTTCATGCAGATTATGCATCTTTAGATGATTTCGATCCTAGTGATAAAGCAAGTTTCATTCCCGTTGACCAGCGAAGTCCATTAGATCGGTGGATAATTTCTAGAATGTCAAGTGTAGCCAAAGCTTACCATGATCAGTTTGTTTCTTGGGATTTCCACAAAGCAGGCCGAGATTTGGAAAGCTTCGTGATTAATGATCTTTCAAATTGGTATGTACGTCGTTCGCGGCGCCGGCTTTGGGAAGAGTCGGATAGCAAGGATAAACAAGGTTGTCAACATACTTTGCATGAGGTTTTATCGATTGTCAGTCGTTTGATGGCTCCGATATCTCCGTTTATGTCCGATAGAATTCACAATGATTTAACAGGTACTTCCGCTCATTTAGCAGACTGGCCTGTTGGTTCAGACATTGTCAAAGGAGATTTGTCTCCACAAGACTCAGGACTGGAAAAGCAGATGTCAGTTGTACGTTCACTTGCTGAAACAGGTCGTAAGATACGTGTTGATGTCAATCGACGTCAACGACTACCATGTCACTCAGGATGGATAGTTGGAGGTCCTAAACTATCTGATTTTCATGATATCTTAGCTGAAGAACTTAATGTTGAGAATCTCACCACTGAGCCAGACCTTGATCGTTTTCAAAAAGTTGAACTTGCACCTAACCACAAAGCTTTGGGAGCGAAATGTAGAGCAGATCTTCCAAAAGTCTTGAAAGAACTGGAAGAAATGGATCCTGAGACTTTCTTGTCAGATGTGAAATCAGGTTCAGCTAAACTTGCAGGATATGAAATTACTGAGAATGACATAGAAATTAGGCGTGTTGAGAAGGATGGTTTTGCAGCTATGACTTTTTCGACTGAAGATTCAGGCGATGTTTCACTAGTTCTTGATGTAAGTATTGATAATAATCTACTTTCTAAGGGTCTAGCTAGGGAAATTACACGTCGTATTCAATCCAAACGTAAGGATCTTGATATGGATGTAGAAGACACAATGGACCTTACAGTCTGGTTAGTAGACTCATCATCCAAACTCAATTCATCAGATTGGGAATACGTCAAGTCTGAGACTAGAGCCAACCCTGCAGAACTATCTTATTCTAAACCTTCTAAGAATTCGGATGAGTTCGAGGTAGATGGAGAGAAAATCCACTTCAGTTTGAAATCAAATAAGTAATTTTAGACTCTATTACTTTGCTACTTTGAATTTAGG
>CAYSOH010000031.1:2688-4934 GCA_964432625.1 uncultured archaeon | reverse complement strand
GTTTCTTTCTTTTCTGCAGGTTTGAATTTAGGTTTTTCTTCTTTAAAAGACGGTACAGTCTCTGACATTTCGAACGTTGTACTACTACTGGCTATTTTTTCATCTCCCCCCATCATTTTAACTCCGCCCGAACCAGAACCTAAAGATAGAGATCCTATACTTCCTCCTTCATTGCCTAGCATGCCATCTGTATCTAATTCATTGAGTTCCATGTTGTTGCTGGTTTGTGGTACGTCCGGAGTACTTGTGGGTTTGAATTGTGGTGTTCTGTCAACTCCAGCTCCGCTCATTTCTTTTATCGCTTCAGCAGCAGCATCACGGACCTCTTTTGATCCGTCTCCAGTCAGAATCAATGCTCGGTCCATTACATCTGGTGGCATTTCCCATGAGACGCCTTTGGCGATTGAAGATAGAGCAATAATCGCAGTTGCTCTTACTCGAGAGTCACGGTTTTCAGTTTCTTTTACAATCTTCTTGACTACTCCAGTAAATTCCTCATAGCTAAGTTCACTAGCCTTTCCCCAGAATTCCTTCACCGTAAATAAATCCCCGCTCAAAACAGGTTTCAAGAATACATCGGTTTGATTGACATTTGATTTGGGAACTGGTTTGAAGACCTTTTTTTGCCTAACAGTTTTCCTTGCTCTTTTAACCACCTTTTTCTTAGGTCCGTCCCCCTTTGATATTTTTGCTTTTTTACCAGATAATTCTCTTACTTTGAAAATTCTACTTCTTGGAAGTCCTTTTGATTTAGGAGCTACTTTTGTAGTTCTCCTCTTAGCAATATCAGTTCCACTTTCTACTTCCAGTCCGACTGGCGGAACAAATAGGTCCTCACCGTCTTGAGCTGGAGCAGTTTCAGGAAGAGGAGTTTCCACAGTTTTTTCATCAAAAGTCACTACTTTGCTAAAAACATCTTCTAAGAAATCATCAGAAGATAATTTTGTATTACTGCTAGTAATTTCATTTTGTAGTTGTTCCTCACCTATGGAAACAACAAACATGAATTTGTGTATGTCTAAATAATTAGAAATAAATTCGGATATGGAAATAAAAGCTCCAGAAGGTGCCCTTTCCAATCCTTGAACTATGATTACAAGAGGTTTTTTCTGAAGAGATATTGCAGCCAATTTCTTCAATGAAGAGTCAAATTGATGAATCAATTCTATTCTATTTTCACTTGTCAGATGAGTGGATATAGTTGCAGGTGCACTCTCATTAATTCGATTTACCAAGTCTGCCGTGGCGCCTGTTGTGTCTTGATTTGATTTGAGTTCAGTAACTATCTGTTGTATAAGTGGTTGTGACAAATCATTTTCCGATAGAAATCTTCGTGAATTAAAATCTATCACACTCAAACCAGCGGCATAAAGGTCATTTTCAAGGTCAGAAATGGCTGCTTTTCTTTCACCTAATGTTCCACCATATAGTGCAACAGAAGAAGGCGGATTTCCACCTCCGGCCATTTTGATTATCCTTGCCGTCGCTGCCGTTGTCATTTGTGTCCTACGATTGGCATTTACGATGGCGCACTTTTAAAGCTTAGCTACATAGAGACTAACTGTGCGGGGGTCGCATAGCCTGGCCAATTGCGCTGGACTTAAGATCCAGTCCTTAGTGGTACGTGGGTTCGAATCCCTCCCCCCGCACCATCACAAATTATTCATCAATACGTTGAGTCTCCAAAGAAAGACAATAAAGAACACAATTGCAAAAATCTGCCAGTTGTTTCTGATAGCCTCAGACCAATTCGTGCGCTCCATATTTATCATAGGAGAAATACTTGTGAACAATCCTACAAACATTATCGATGTACAGATTAGTACAATGTAGAAACTAAGCCCTGGAGCATAATTTATCTCGCTTTCATAAACGAAACTCTCATCACTTTCTAATGATACGCAATTAATCTCTTCACCCCATATTGCAGGTTCACTCATCCAGCAGCCACTTAAATTTCCCTGCTCGTCATCTAGAAACCGCTCATCAGCTATCAAAGCATTATCGATTAGTGCTGTAAAAATCAGTAAACTCGCCATACTAGTCACTAGTGTAATAGAGAAGGTAGTCGCTATCCAAATTCTATATTTTTCTGCTCTAAAACCTAGGAGAAGAGCGAAGAAGCAGAAGAAAAGAGCAATTGACAGTAGAGTTTCCATTGTTCCAAATAATGACTTTCTATAATCGCAATTGTATATCTCATCTATTTCTTCAGTACAGTGGCTACTATCGTAACTCACTTCTTC
>CAYSOH010000031.1:0-2588 GCA_964432625.1 uncultured archaeon | reverse complement strand
TCGTTTAGTTTCTCAAAGGAAAAGTTAAAGTTAGCGTACGATTTATTCAGAATATTATATTGCCTATTTTTTCCTAATTCTTCATAGTCGACTTCTTCACTAATATCTTCAGAATTTTCTTGCTCCTTAAGTTTGCTGAAATCAAGATCATCCTCTTCATATAAAACAGCTCTAATTCTATCTCTTTCCCAGTAAATTGCTGTACCAAGTAGTGACAGCGCAGCGAACAAAATGTACGATCCAAAATTGAACTTAGCAATTTTTTCTATGTAATCTATCTCTTTCTTCGTTATTTCCTCATCAATACACCCATCCTCATCAACATCATTTCCACTTGCGTCTTCCTCTGGGCAGAGGTCCTTGTCGTTTGGCACTCCATCTTCATCATCATCTGAGACAACGAATACTGCAGGTTCATCATCAGCATAATAAGGATAGATTGCAATCAAGAAAAACCCAAAAATCACAGCTATCAAAGGACCATATTTCATCTAAACTTCACATACTCCGCCACAGTGTCTTCTTTTTGCTATTTGTTCATAAACATAATCCATTATTGCCATAAAAGGTGGGAAATAGGAAAGGGCCCAGATTGGTCTAGCCCACCATATTCTTTTGCTAAGATAGACAACAGCCTTGGCCCCACCATACACTTTTCGTTCCTCCCCGATCACTTTTATCTCCGGCAGATAATCACCTTTTTTGATATTTAATAATCTCATTACAGTCTTACTTTGCAAAGGGCGAATCTTACAATCTCTTTTTCTTAGAGAAGGTTCAAACATCTTTGCCCCAGCTGTACAGAAGGGGCATTCAGCATCATATAATAGCCATGTTGAATCAATCATAGAAGAGGAGCATTCCAGTACGCCATAGCCATCACAAGAATCGCCCCGATTATTCCTATGTAAGCAGTTTTACTCCATGCAATTACCTTTGAACCATCCAGTGGTGGTACAGGTATCATGTTAAATCCTGCTAATATCAGATTTATTACGATTATGAATCTTGCTAGTTCACCAATTAGGGATAAAGGCCAATCAAAACCAGCAGTGAAAATGTAGATTGGCAGCGCTATGAGTGCTATACAAATATTTGTGATAGGCCCAACAGCAGCTATGATTCCGTTCTGTTTCTCTGTTATTCTTCCAGATACCATCACGGCACCAGGTGCTGCTAAAAGGAAGCCAAATGCAGACATGGCTAGGGCAAAGTATAACCCATTCTTATTTCCTCTATATTCTGCCCAACATCCATATTGCTGGGCCATCCACTTGTGGGCTAATTCATGCAATAGGAATCCAGTCATCACTGCAGCAAAAGCAAGAGGAAGTGTTGTGATTATGATATTAGGATCATTCATCACATCAGAGATACCATTGCTTAGTGCCAGAGTAAACGCCAAGGTTAGAAATCCAATTGATTCTCTGAGTTGCTCCTTTTCATAATTTGAGAAGGACATTTTGCTTTGAGGCCTTCGATTTATCTGGACAGGTTCTCCCCATCCATCAGACAACGCGTATCTCACCTGGAAGGTTTGATTTCTACGTGAGGGGTCTCTCCACATGTTTCAAATCTATACAAGCCTGATTAAGATAGTTATGTAACTAACAGTTTAAACAGCAACATAGTTAACATTTACAATGGATGATATAGATTCCCTGAAGCGCCAGATAAATGATTTGGAATCACGTCTAGAAGAACAGCAGAAATCACATCAGACTGAATTAACTAAGATAAAGACTGAGAATTATGAAGCGTTAGAAGCCTCACAAACTCGTTATCAGGGTGAACTGGAAATTCAACGAACAAATTTCCAGAAGCAAGTTGCTGATCTCAAGGCAAAACTAAAATCATTCGAGGCTTGACAATTTGCAATAACATTAAATTCCAGCCTTCTAAACTGGACATCTAAGCTCCCGTGGTGTAGTCCGGCCCATCATCTCGGCCTTTCGAGCCGAATACCCGGGTTCAAATCCCGGCGGGAGCACCATTTAATTAACGGTCAGGTTGAACAAGATTATGCCCACCAGCGAGCTGAAGAGAACGATGACAATTGCTCTTGTGGGTGCACTTGCAATATCTTTTGCTCCGATATTGTATAGCGTTTCAGGTCTAAATCCGCTGAGCGGGGCTTTTTTCAGAATGCTATATGCTCTACCATTCCTTGCTTTGATTATCTGGTTTAGAGCAGTTGATGATAATCGATCCTTCAATACCAGATTAATCGCTATTGCTGCTGGTTTGGTCTTTGCTCTCGATTTTGTCTCATATCATAGTTCCACTGATTGGATAGGTGCAGGTATTTCGACACTAATTGGTAATTCACAGGTTATCATAGTGACTTTGATGAGTTGGTGGTTGTTTGGTGAAAGGCCAAATCTCTCTATTCTAATCGCATTGCCTATAGTCATGCTCGGATTGTTACTAATATCTGGAATGTGGGATGATGAACCATATGGTTCCCATCCAGTCAGAGGCGTTATTGCGGGGATTTGTGCTGCCGTTTTTTACTCAGGTTTTTTAATTATATACAGATTTGCTAATAGAGAACTTGCGCCTGCAACGAATCTCCAATTTGATTCTAC
>CAYSOH010000030.1:3147-8714 GCA_964432625.1 uncultured archaeon | reverse complement strand
GTAATAGAAAATCTAGAAGCAGAATATTCTGAAGAAGTTGAGAGCGGTTCTGTAAAAATAATCTCAATACCTGATATTGAGAGTGTGAATTATGGTAGGGGAGTGGGATATGAGATTAATGAATTTGTACCTCCTGAGGATATAGGTCAGATATCAGCAACTGAGATTCGTAAGAATTTGGAAAAGTAGTAAGAAACATATTAATCCAAGTTCTTTTACCATTACATGGACAAGCAAGTCTCAGATATTATTGCCAGAGAAGCTGAGCGTCAAAACAATACAATAGAATTGATTGCATCCGAGAATCATGTTTCCCAAGACGTAGCTAAAGCAGTAGGCTCATGCATGACTAACAAATATGCTGAGGGATATCCAGGTAAGAGATACTATTGCGGTTGTAAGAACTATGATGAGATGGAGATTTTGGCTCAGGAAAGGGCCAAGAAGTTATTCAACTGTAGTTTTGCTAATGTTCAACCACATTCTGGTGCATCAGCAAATATATCTGCATTCTTTGCATTCATGCAGCCAGGAGACAAATATGCAAGTCTTGTATTGTCTGATGGTGGACATCTTAGCCATGGCCTGAAGATTAACATATCTGGGAAATATTTTGAGCCCGTTCATTACCCTCTTGTTTACGATGAGAATAGCCCAGATTTTGAGACTATAGATTATTCTGCAGTTAGAGAAGTATGCTTAGAGCATAAACCAAAGATGCTTCTTTGCGGTTATTCAGCTTACCCGCGCACGATTCATTTTGACAAGATGAGAGAAGTGGCTGATGAATGCGGTGCAGTTCTGATGTGTGATATAGCTCACATTGCAGGTTTAGTCGCAGGCGGAGCGCATCCTTCACCATTTCCGCATGCCCATGTAGTGACTACAACTACACACAAAACTTTGCGTGGGCCCCGTGGAGGACTTATTCTGACTAACGATGAGGAAATAGCAACAAAGATAGACAGAGCAGTTTTTCCAGGCTCTCAGGGAGGCCCTTTGATGCACGTTATAGCAGGTAAGGCAGTCTGTTTTGGGGAAGCCCTAGATTCCTCATTCAAGACCTACGCAAAGAATATTGTAGATAATGCACAGGCCCTTTCAGCATCCTTGATTGAAAGAGGATATAGATTGGTTAGCGGAGGTACAGATAATCACTTGATGCTTGTTGACTTGAGAGAAAAAGTCCCAAATAATACTGGAAAAGAGGTTGCAGTTTGGTTAGAAAATGCAGGAATGATTACGAATCATAATGGCATTCCAAAGGACCCTCGTCCACCGATGCAAACGAGTGGTCTTCGCCTTGGGACGCCCGCAGTTACCACAAGAGGGATGGGTAAAGCAGAAATGGTCAAAATCGCAGATTGGATAGACCAAGTTATTGTTTCCAAAGGAGATTCATCCACCCAAAAAAGGATCAGCGAAGCAATATCAAATTTTTGTGCAGATTTTCCATTACCACACTAAAATCATCTTTTTGTATCGATAGCAAACCTAATTAATGACGTACTTAGAATCCTGTCTTAGATGAAGCGTACTGTAGCGATTCTGCTTGCGATTCTTCTACTGGTGCCTACTGGAGTCCAAGCAGACTGGTCTATGTTTGGCAAGGATGCTAATCATACCGGTGTCGCAGAAATAACAGATAGGACTATTCAGAAGAAAACACCAGTTGTTTCATGGGATAGAGGTAGTTCATCACAGGAGGTATATTCTTGGGGAACATCCATAGGAAATTTCACTGCAAATATTGATGGAGACCCATACAATAGAAACGTCAAGCATATTGCATATGTCACTACCACTAATGATGGAGAATCTTTAGTTGGTAAATTGGTTATCAGAGACGGAGGTAATCCTGGTAAGCTAATGTGGCAAAGGGATCTTGGAGAGATTCAAAATCAAAACAACAATAGTCTGGAAAGCGATTTCAATAATTTTGAGGCAGCCTATGGTGCTCCGGCAATAGCAGATTTTGATGGTAATGGTCTCATGGATATTGCAGTTGTCACAACCGACGGTGTTGTTCATTTCTTTGAGCCAGATATTGAGTATAATTCAGAGAATGAGGGTTATGATGCAGAAGACAATGGAGATCGTTGGTCCCATGAAACAGATATAACTGTTGTTCGTAGCAATCCTACAATTTCTTCATTTGACGGTGGAAATGATATTGTAATTACAGGAATTGACATCGATAATGATGAGATAAATATAATAGCAATTGATGGTTCTACTGGAGATAGAATATGGAAATTTACTGAAGAGGGAACTGAGATATCATCACCCGCAGTTTTAGTTGATGGTAGTAATCGTAAGGTCTTTGCCTCAATTTATAACGACGGAAATTTAGAAGTTTATGCAATTCAGGGTACTGGTGGCAGTGCAGGTTCTGCAATATCAGGATGGACACCCAAAACCATTGGTTCAGTTGTAGATCCTCAGGATTCAAATCAGCATCCTATGCTTCCAAGCATTTCAATTGCAGACTTGACTGACGATTCAGGTAAAGAAGTACTGGTACCACAACCATCTGCCACAGATACAGGAGATTCACAACTTTGGCTTTTCAAAGCCGATGGAAATTATGCCAGTGGATGGAGCTCAGCCTATGAACTAGAAGGTGGGGGCGATATCGATGCTACTCCTGCAATAGGTGATATTGATGACGATGGAGAATTGGAAATTGTTGCAGTCACCTGGGAAGATCCAAGTATTACTACCAATGACGAAATAACTCATGTATGGGCTATTGGCAACGACGCAACTTTAGAATGGGAAACGGAATATGATACTGATTCAAGTGGGGGTTGGGATGATGATGAACACGCTATCTCATCTCCGATATTAGCAGTCATATACAGTGATGACGGTGAGAATAATCTCGATGTTTTCACCTGTACAACACCAAAATGTTTTGCTTTGGATGGGAATGATGGATTAGACGGTGGAGGTCCTAAGGATCAACTTTGGGATATTACATTGGAAGACCGAGATTCAGAGAACCGTATATTCACATCACCTGCCGCTTCGGATGTAGATGGTGATGGATTGATAGATTTTGTTATAGATGGAGCAGTATACTCTGCAGATCTTGCAGATTTAACATTGCGCACTTCTGATATCGTGATTACTGATTCGGATGGAAATAAAGTATCTGAAGTTGAAGAGAATCAAGAAGTTACGATTTATCCTATCACTATTAGAAATGATGGAAATCATGAAGCACAAAACGTAGATATTGAAGTTAGATTGGATGCCTTTGATGGTCAATTATTGCATGAAGAGACTATAGACATAGATGCAAATTCTGTTCAGGACTTGCAAACTTTCAATTGGACTGCAAAAGGTCAAGGAACACATGATATTTGGGTAATGTGTCTTGTAGATCCTGATGAGAACGAAGAAGTTCGTTATGATAACAATAATGCATCCAAGTCATTACTCGTTAGACCTCAATATGGTTTATCTTTGAATATCACAGATTCGTTTGAAGAGGTCGATGTTGGTCAATCAGCAACTTTCAATGTTAATGTGACTAATATGGGCCTTCAGACAGATAATTACACTATATCAGTTACAGTGATGAATCCTGAATGGGATATCAGTCATCCGAATAAAGTAAGTGAAGTAGTGACCAATACAACAGTTCAATTTAGCGTTAGTTTCGTTCCAGCAACAAATGTAACTTCTACAACCCATGATTTCACTATAATTGCAACTTCGGAGGGAAATACTAGCAGAACATCATCTGTTCCCGTAGATATCCAAGTTAATCAGTATTATGGCGTAACCTTAGACATGCCTTTGACAAATCAAAGAGTATTCCCAGACACTACACTTTCCTATCCTGTTAGAATCGTAAACCAAGGAAATGGTGAGGATACTTTCTATCTATATACTGGAAGTGAATGGGAAGCAGAGATAAGAATTGATGATTCACCTGCTGGAGACATCTTTTTGGGAGCATTTAGAGAAGTTGAAGCAGAGTTGATTGTTAAAACTCCAATTGATGCTTCTGTAGGTGATTTCAAGGAGTTGCCTTTTACAGCAGTCTCACAGGGTAATTCTAGTGTTTCAAGTTCCATTACTAGCAATACTTCCGTGGGAATTATGATGGCAGAGAATCCAGTGGTGGGCGTTCTACCAGGAAAAAACGTTAGCTTTCATCTTGAATTTTTGAATCCTACAAATCAAACAGATGATTTTACTTTCTCAATAGAGTCTGGAGATCCAGGCTGGACTTCGGAATCATATCCGACTAGTATTACCCTTGAAAGTGGTTCAAAAGGCAGCGGCTGGATTAATTTGACAGTACCAAATACAGCAGAACCTGAGACATCATATCCAATGACATTCTCATTTTCGAATGATGAAACTTTAGATACAATAAATGTGATTGTAGAAGTTCTCCCTCTTAGTGGAGCACACATTTGGCCAATCCATGAACAATATGTTGAATATGTTGATCCTAGTGAGACAGTATACTTTGATGTCCGCGTGACGAATTACGAAGACAATGACATAACAGTTGATTTGAGTTATCAGGAGGATTGGATGCCAGACTGGACTGTTAATTTTAACAATCAATCATCTTGGTCAAGAACGATCCCTGCAGATAGTTCAACATCAGTTAGTATAGGCGCGACAGCACCCAGTGATGCTGAAGCAATTGAAACCTTTTGGCTCCGTGTGTTCGCATCTTCTACGGGATTTGACTCTACTTATTTTGACACTAATATCACGGTTAATCAAGAATTTGGTGTTTCGATAGGGCAAATGAGCACAATCACACTTCTTGGTAATGTGACTGAACTCGTGAAGGTACAAATAACAAATACAGGTAATGGTCCAGACACTTTTGAGTTTGTCTATACTGGAGATTGGGTCCAGAATAGCACAGGTACATTTTCAATTGAGGGGTTTGAAACCAAAGAAATTATTATACCTGTAAAATCTAGTCTAGTTGCACCAGGAACTCAGAGCGAAGTTTATTTGACAGCGAACTCAACCAAGAGCCAGTCGTCTGATAATGATGTTTCAGGTTCAATTACACTGTCATTCGTAGTAACTGGAATGCTAACTTACAGTGATTGGGGTTCGGGCCCAGTTACTCTAAGTGAGGGAGAATTCGCTTCTTTTGACGTCGCAATTCTTTCCCTTTTTGACTCTGGTTCTCCTACTTCTAGAGTTATAGCAGAGATTGGTGGTAATTCAGCCTCTTGGGTTACAATGGAAGACATGGACCCTGATTTTGAAAATGGAGATACACTTATAGTTTTAGTAGGTGAACCAAGCTTGTTTCCGGTAGATGTGCAGGTTCCAGGTGGAACATCAGCAGGCAATTACGTATTCAGTTTAACAGTCACTGATTATCACGATAGTGGCCATGTTTCGGTTATGTGGTTTACAATCAATGTGGCTCAACGTTTCAATATATCAGCAGAATTAATCAGCACGCCTCCAGCTGTTAATCCAGGATACAGTGCAGAATGGTTAGTTGAATTAACTAATAATGGCAATGGTATTGATTCACTAAGTCTTAACAATTATGATTCTCCAGAAAA
>CAYSOH010000030.1:0-3047 GCA_964432625.1 uncultured archaeon | reverse complement strand
ATAATGGCAATGGTATTGATTCACTAAGTCTTAACAATTATGATTCTCCAGAAAATTGGTCATCAAGGTTTGGTTCCGATGGTTCAGATTCAATTGTTGAACTACAGTCTTCAGGTAGTAAGATAGTAATTTTCACATTAGATGTTCCAGTGGATGCCTCTTCCGGGGTATTTTTCCTATCTATAGACATTGAATCGTCCGGAAATTCCTTTAGTGATGATGACGTATGTTGTATCTCTTTTCCTCTTAATCTGACAGTAAATTCAGTCTATAAGTTTTCAGCAACAACAACCTCCGCGATAGAATTTACAGGACAACCAGGTGATACAGTATACTTCCAGTTTGACGTCAAGAATATGGGTAACTCCAATGATACTATCTCATTATCTGCTACGGGTACCATGATGTCAATGGAGCCACCGGAGGGTCAAGCAACTGCTACTGGATTTGGTTGGACGACAGAAACAATATCTTTATCTGAAACTAAAAGTAATTTTCTGAGAGCCACAATACCAGCTAGTGATGATGGCCCTTGGACGGCATTCGTAACTTTAACATCTGGCGGTGATTCATCACAGCTGTCAACGCTTCAATTTACTCTATTAGGAGTCACTCTCCCCGACGCAGGGATTAGAGATTTGCAGCTAACACCTTCAAATCCAAAACCTGGAGATAAGATGACGGCCCGTTTCACCATAACTGCTACAAATGCACCAATTGACTCAATATATTACACAATATATTTGGATGGTAACATAATTGGTGGTGATAGAGCATATTCTATAGAGAATGGTGGAAGCAAGCTGATATCATATTCATTTGAAGCAACTGAAGGTAGTCATAACTTTATGGTCAGATTAGATGTAGATGGAGAATTGGATGAAACAGATTCTACAAACAACGAAATCAGCAAGTCATTTACGGTTGAGAAATCAGGCATTGATAATTTACCAATATATCTTGCCGTTGTCGCAGTCTTATTAGTAAGCAGTGCAGTCCTATATCGTTATTCTACGAGAGATAGAAAACCTACTGTTGGAGTGAAAAAGGATCCAGAGATAACTGAACCTACTGTAAATTTCCCGTTGATATTGAATTGTCTTCAATGCGGTTCACGCGTCCGTGTAGCTAGACCAGGATCTTTCCGCTGTCCATCATGTAAAAATGTTTCAAAAGTAGATAGTAATGGTGAGGTAGGTTCCGAAGAAGAAAAATCAGAAAGTGTTACAACTAGGAAACCTACTTCTACGGAGCGCCGTCTTCGCATGGAATCTTTCCTTTCAAACAAAGTTGAGGAAGAACCAGAAAGCGATACACCCTCAGTTGCAGCAATTCCAAATGAACCTGAGTTATCAGCCTCTGATAAATTGAAATTGTTTAGGGAGCAGGAGGCAGTTAGTGCACCGCTAGAACAAACTGAACCCGCATCCCCCGAATCAGAGCCTGAACCAGAACCAGAGACTGAACCAGACAAGGAAAAAAAAACAAAAAAACGTAAAGGTCCACCCAAGGGCGGAAGTTTCGGCCCAACAGTTGGCGGATTCTGATGAAGATAGGCTTAGTCGGAAAACCTAACGCCGGTAAATCAACATTTTTTACAGCTGCAACCTCAGCCACAGCTCAGATTGGAGATTATCCATTCACAACTATAGACAAGAATGTTGGCGTTGCGTATGTAAGAAAACCGTGTCCCAGCAAAGAATTGGGTTTAGAACCTAATCCTAACAATTCTCTTTCGATAGATGGTACACGTTTTATTCCAATTGAAGTCATTGATGTGGCAGGCTTGGTTCCGGGGGCTCATGAGGGTAAAGGAATGGGTAACAAATTTCTGGATGATCTTAGGCAAGCAGATGTTCTAATCCAGATAGTCGATTGTTCTGGTAAAACTGATTTGGAAGGGAATTCTGTAGAAGATGCAAATCCCTTGGAAGAGGTACAATTTCTAAAAGATGAGTTAAATCATTGGATAGGAGAGATTGTTGTAAGGAATTGGTCTCGCAGTGCTCGAGCTGTTGAATCAGGCGAAAAGATTGAAGATTTCTTATCAGATCGCCTTGCAGGCCTCAAATTTACTAGAGAGCAAGTCATTCTATCGCTTAGAAAAGCCAATATTTCCAAACCCGTAATGCAATGGGGTTCTGAAGAGGGCTTGATTTTAGCTCAGCATCTTCAGAATATTGGAAAACCGATTGTTATATCTGCAAATAAGGCAGATATCTCTTCAAAAGAGAATATAGCACGAATGTTCGAAGCTTCTGCTATAACAACTGCCTCAGATTATGAGTTGGCTTTGAAGAATGCGGCAAAAGCAGATTTGATATCCTACAATTCTGGAGATTCTGATTTTAGTCTTAATGATAAAAGTCAATTGAATGAAGGCCAAACGAAAGCACTTGAAAAAATCCGAGATTTCCTAAAGGAATATGGCTCGACTGGAGTTCAGAATTGCATAGAAACAGCAGTCTTGGAGAAATTGAATTTGATTTCAGTTTATCCCGTAGAAGATGAGACACATTTTACGGACGGTCAGGGACGCGTTCTCCCAGATGCTTATCTTGTTCCCAGAGAATCAACCGCGATTGATCTGGCTTACAAGGTTCACACAGACATAGGTGACAGTTTCATACGAGCAATAGATTGCCGAACAAAAAGGATAATTGGTAAGGATTACGAACTACAAGATGGTGATATAATCAAGATTGTTGCAGGATCCTGAATTGAGAATAGACGAATTGGATTCACTACGAGCAACTGCTCTGGTAATGATGTTAGTCTCAAATTTTGTAACAGATCTCAATCATTTTGATTTAATGACTGTTGAAAAGGGCGACCAATGGTGGTGGCTGGCTCGAACAACAGCTTTTCTTTTTGTTGGAATATCCGGTTTTTCCTATTTTCTTGCCCATCAAAAGGAATATGATTTCATGACGACTATTGATAGAACAAAGCGTTTGATTTTCTGGGCTTTTGCAATAACACTTATAACCTATATTTTTGAACCAGATGCCTATGTTCGTTTTGGAGTTCTACATCTATTGGCTTTA
>CAYSOH010000029.1:0-9188 GCA_964432625.1 uncultured archaeon | reverse complement strand
GTAACTCCTCTCTGATTTTGATAATTTCCGCTTCTCTCTGAATACAGGGATTTTGCGGGCCCAGATAGTGTCTCGAATACTACTTGGGCAAAAGTTTCGCCAATGCCTATACAAACATCTTCATTTCCAGAGTTAAATCCTAAAAGTGTGAGTGTTCCATCAAAACCAGAATCTATTTTCCCAAAACTACATGCTATGCCTTTCCTTGCCCAACTAGTTCTTAACCATAATTGAGCACAAAGATTGGCCCCACATGCGATTCTCTCCTTGGTTGAAACAGCGAATCTAGTTCCGGGGGGGACAATCATTTCCCCTTTATCTATTTTAGAATCATTTGGTATTTCTACTTCAGATATGGTAAGATCATAACCATTTGGAGTTAGGTTGTCAGAATTGAATGGATCTATCTCCAGTTCCCCCAAATCTATTGCTGAAAGTATCGCTTCATCAGAAAGTATACTCATTTCTTTTCTCTGATTTCGCTGAGGAATTTCTCAGCCATGTCAGCTCTTACTTTACCAGATCTCTTCAACATTTCCGCAAGCTCATCAATTTCACTCTTTTCAGCTCCAGCTTGGACAGCTAGATTCCTTGCGTGTAATCCCATATGCCCTCTCTGGATTCCCTCTGATGCTAACGCTCGAAGTGCACCTAAATTCTGACAAAGTCCAACAGAACAAATTACTTGGGAAAGGACTTCTGCACCCCCAGGAATTTCTAAATCAAGGATTTTCACGCACGCCTTTGCAGTGGGATGCGTAGCTGTTGCTCCACCTACAAGCCCAACTGCCATTGGTATCTCAATAGTGCCTTTTAGATTTCCTTCATCGGTTTTTTCCCAAGTTGTGAAAGAGGAATGTCCTTCTTTCCATTGGCCATATGTGTGAGCTCCTGCCTCAATTGCCCTCCAGTCATTACCTGTTGCTATTACGACAGGATCAATTCCATTCATGATTCCTTTATTATGTGTTGCCACTCTAAATGGATCTGCACAGGCGAATGCAAAAGCCTCTATTATCCCATCAACTACTTCTTCACCTCCAAGGAATTCTGCAGGCCATATTGCGCTTGCCTTAGTCTTACGATAAATAGCTAAGTTTGAGATTATACGGAGGTAAACTCTCCCCCCAGTTATGGTTTCAAGCCTAGGTGCTACAGCCTCAGCCATAGTATTGACCGCATTTGCACCCATCGCGTCTCTACAATCTACAAGAAGATGTGTTATCACCATTGGTCCAGTGTCTGAATCTAGTACTCTGACTTCTATACCTTTACATCCTCCTCCAAATTTTACTAGAATGGGATCCTGTTCATTAGCTAATTCGACAATTTCATCAGTCTTAGCTAGTATCTTTTCTTTTGCTTGGAAAGGATCTTCAAGGTTAACTAATTGAATTTGCCCAATCATTATAGGATCATCAGATTCAGACTGTATTCCTCCGGTTTCACGAGTGCCTTTAGCCATGTGAGTAGCAGCGGCAACAACAGATGGTTCTTCTAGAGCCATTGGAACTAGGTAATCCTTACCATTTACCATAAAATTAGCAGCAATTCCTAAAGGTAGAGGAAAAGTACCTACTACATTTTCAATCATGCGATTTGCAGTCTCTTCACCTAAAGCACCGTAGTGACTTATTGCTTCGGTCTCTTCGTCTGATAACTTTGCAAAGTTCTTAACAAATTCTAATCTTTCAGATGGTTTTCTCTTGTAAAAACCGGGTGCTTCTGAACTGCCCATAGATGGTCATTAGCCCATCGATTAAAGCTTACTTGCCAGTTATTATAGCGGTGAATCTCCAATCATTCCGCAGTGTGGACACATTATCTCTTCCTCCTCGCTATCGCCTGTGAATTCTTTTTGACACCCCTGTTCACATATGAACACAACTTGTCTAGAGAATTCACTTCCTGAAACTATACCAAAGTCACTTTCTGGCTCAAGTAGTCCAGCTGATTCATTGCTAATACCCTCTACATCTACTGGGACTAGTAAAGGTCCTTCAGTTTGTTCTTCAGGATTCCTTCTTCTTAGGATATAGAAAGCTGAAGAGGCAGCAATAACCAGCAATAGGCCTGCCGTATAGTATAATTCCACTGCAATTCCCTCATCTTCAGTAGTCTCTACAGTTATGACCTCGCTCTCAATAAATATTTCTATCATTTCCCCTTCCATGTTTGTATTCTTGTATCCCATTCTATCGACTGAAGTAATTCTGTAATAATGCAATCCATCACTAAGGTTGGATATATGATACTCTAAGATTTCAGCACCTAGGCTATCAATTTCCATCCATGGGCTGCTAAAATTTTCCCGATTCTCAATTATGAAATTAGTCACATCATCAGGTTTTTCCCAAGTTAAGGTAACATTATTTCTGTCTTCTATGATATATGTTGGTAATTCAACAGGCGGGGGTAGTGTCAAATCGATGGTAGTAGAAAAATCATAGCTGTGATAAGTTATTGATATTGATGAGTTTACATTAGGTAGGTAGCCATCATTTCCGTCTCCAAATATAATTAGGCTATTTTCATAGTCGACCCAGTATTGATTTGCCTTCATTGCACTAAGTTCATTACCAGTATATTCTTCCAGAGAGATTTCATAAGTTCCATCTAGATTCTCATCTACATTGACTTCTATGTTACGTATCTTTCCTATCATTACTGGTTTCAGAGGTTTTGATGGTAGAACAATAGTATCAGAAAAACTTGAATTCCAAACTAGTGTAAAATGCGAAGGGTTGTTAGGGTTATCATTACCAGCAAGATCTACGGGACTAGCCCGGAAATAGTATGTATACCCACCAACCAGGTTTGGGATTACGAAGTTACCATCGCTCCATTCTTCCAAAGTACTTTCATCGATGCTGTTCCATACCAAGACATCTTCAGACCCCTCAGGTAATCTTGACATTTCTAGGTTAATTTGGCTGAGATTTTCACTAGTATATTCAATAAACAGTGGTAATTCAACAGTTCCTGGCAGTGGTAATTCTACAGATCCTGTTAACTCATCAATCTGGGATAGAGTCAGTATAGGATTTACTCGATCAAATGTAATTATAACGTCACTTTGCATTTTTTGTTCCTGATTTCCTGCAAAATCAACGGTTCTTGATCGAATCTCATACTTCCCGTCATTTTCCGGAGAGAACCAATATTCTCCAATAGAGGTAAATGAACCGAAGTCTCCCCAAGAGTCATCACCTTCTTTCCTGTATTCTATTAGATACCCGAGGATGTCACTGGAATTATCAGGTTTCCATTTAATTGTAACTCCATCCTGATTTGTGAATTGTAGATTCCCTTCAGCCAACCATAGAGTAGATTTGGGTCGTTCAAGATCAATTCTCATCTCGGTGTCATAAGTTCCCTTGACTTCTAAATTTCCTAAACTATCTTTGGCAATTGATTTGAAACGATAGGTGATGCCATTCTGCCCAGTAAAGTTAAATGTGTTATTGCTGAAGTATCCTATTAGTGTCCAGTCTCCTACAGAGCTTCCGTTTTTAACTTGGTAATATATGTGGTACCCTTCCAAATCATCATAATTTGAAATACTTTTCCATTCTATTTCGAATGTTGAGCTGTTTCTGTAAAAACCTTCCTCTACAACTCTTGAGGTTGGTGCAGTTGTATCAAGATAGATTGGTACATTGTACGTTTCTGTTTTGTAATTCCATAAATTTGACTGTGGAAACGTCATTTCAATCTCTTGATCGAACCATTGTGCATTCTGAGGATTATATACCATACTTGCAATTACGTTGGCTCCTTGATTTAGATAGTTAATGTAAACTTGGTATTCCTCGTTCCAGTATTCAGCCCCATGTCCATCACCACCATCTATATCACCGAAGACATAAACACCGTTGATGTAATGATCACCGTAATTGTTAGTTGCTACATTAATGCTCATGAAACCACCTTCATAGAGACTAATGTCTGGAATGTCTACGATATGTCTGAAGTAAGCGTAATTGTCTCCTTCCCAGTAAGTCTTGTAATCTATTCCATTCAAATCTTCATCTCCAAAGGGGGTCTTGCCCTCATTCCAAGAAGTATCGTTGAAATTTAAGGTAGTCCAGTTAGTATTGTTGTATAGCTCTTCCTCTCCAGTTGAATTTATCCATTTCCAATCAACATCACTAGTGCTTCCTCTTTCCACCAAATTTCTAGTAATGACATAGTTGTGTTCACTTTCAACATCAAAAGATAGATTATAGAAACCGTCATCATAGATTTCAGGTATTACAACAGAAACCATGACATTCTGAATCTGACTTGGACCTAGTACAAAATTATTAGGGGTGAATTCAATATTCCAATTGGAGAACATGGAATCCGAAGGCGATAAACTGACGTTATCCTCCATATCACCGGTATTTTTAACCTCAATAGGAATATCCACAGTCCTAGTTCCATTTACTACGATTAATTCATCTTCAGTAGTCGTTTCTAAAGAATAAGTCATAGTATTTAATTCAAGGATCTTAGTATTGTTAAGCGAGTTTGAATCACTACAATTGCATGAAACATCAACTATTAGTTGGTTCAATCCTTTTATTTCAGGGGTCCATTGTAGCCAAGAAGTGGCATAAGTATAAGCCGGTACTGTTTCATAAAAGAACGTTTCCAGAATCGTGTTGTTTACAGTTACATTGATGCGGAAATCATCTACACTAGTATCACCTTCATTTCCTCCACTTATTGCGACTAGCACAGTGTCACCAAGTATTACACTCTCATTTGTTGATTGGAAGATTTGGGCAGTAATTTGTAAATCAAGCCACTGTCTATTTTGGTTGCCTGAACCATATACATAATCTCTCCCATAAACTGCTAGAACGTTTTCGCCTTTACTAAAAAATTCAGAATCTATTGTTTCAGTTCCATCATCATTCCAGTATTCCATCCCATGAGCATTGCCTCCGCGTTCACTGTAGATTAGATTTCCATTGAGATATGGAGTACAGTAATTTGCAAAGGCTACATCAATTTGAGCTGCAGTTACAATACCAGACACTTGAAATTTGTGTCTAATCAGTATTATATCATCATTATACGGCGAGCCCCCTGAAGTGTCCCAGTCCGTGTTTGGATCTTCTCCATTATATGGTCTATCACCGAATGGGGCTGCCCCAATACCCCAATCAGAGTCATTAAATCCTGGTTGAGACCAGTTCTCTGGCGAGTCGGCATAGTCATCTATAATCAGGTATCGGTAATAGGTCGCATTATCTCTTCCACTCTGTACTATTATGTTCTCCTCTAAGGTACTGCGAGAATACAATACTTGGTCGATAAAGGGGTCAGCTTCCCCTTCAGCCTCCTGGCTACTTAGGGCAATAACTGTTATCGTCGCGGTTAAAATCAATATGATATTGATTTCCCTCTTCATGGTGACAAGACTTTCCTAGTTCATTATTAAGGTTATGATAGTTTCAATCGGAATCCATTTATTATCACCCCTTTAGTAACGAATCGAAACCGTGTCCTCAGATGATGAAGATTCTGGCATAAGGGGTCGTATCGACCGTTTCTTTGATAAGAGGGCGAAAGAGCAACAAGAACTTTTGCGTGGAGAAATTGGAGGAAAGAAGATATCTGACAGTTGGAAAGAAGCAAAACAACGAATGGGAAGACCCTCTAAGAATACTAAGAAATCTTCAAAGAAGGTACATAAGGTCAAGAAATACAAGGACAAGGTGGTCAACGCTGAAGATGATGTAGGAACTCCTGAGGTTGAAATAAGTCCCATAGCACGAAGTTTTGTTCGGATTACTACAGACTATCCACCAATCACCATAGGAATTATGACGGCAATAACTCTGTTTATGATGATTGGAATTGGTATGACTAATATAAATGGGGCAATGGAGGTTTATCTGCCTCAGGGATCCGAGGAAGAGAAGTTATTGTTAGAAGTTAGAGAGGATTGGTCAACAGACATTATAGTAATTTATGTTGAAACCGATAATGAACGCGATCCAAGTAGCCCTTCGAATATAACGAATAGACAAGTCTTGTTAGAGATGGATTATATTGAGAGGACAGTCGATGAATATGGCCAGACTGAGAGAGGAGGTCCCGGTGTAGTCCCCTCAGATGGTGGTTTAGAGGATAATGTTGTTTGGTCTTTCAGTATATCAACATTGATTAAGGAGCTTCATAGCACCAATAGTAGAGTTTATGATGCACTGATTGATAATTCAGCAGCTTGGGCAGATGCTTCCTCGGATGGCACTACGCGTGGAGTGGCTGAGTTGGCAAAACAGGGCTTCGAGTTGGCTAAAGAAACAGATACTCTGAATCACTATGAGATTCCAAGCCAATCAGATATTGATGATATTGTAGAGGATCTTCCACCTGATGTCTTGGAAAAAGTAATAAGAGATACGAATGGTGATGGAATCTGGGATACTGCAGTCATCTTGTTTGGTATAACTAGTGATGTTCCCCCTCCTGCAATAATAGAAGAAATAGATACTACGATGAAAAATAGGGGCTGGGGTCTAAATGAGGAAAATGGTAATCGTCCGGACGGCCAGACTTTTAGTCACATGATGCTGACTGGTCCAGTTCCAGTCACACAGGCCATTACAGATCGTTCTTTTGCTGAATTTTGGAATATTTTCCCAATAGGTGTAGTGTTGTGTTCGATTGCAATTTTCCTAATTCAGAAGAGGATTAGGGCAGTCATGATATCAGGAATTCCAACGCTTTATTCTATATTCATAACATATGGAATTATTGGATGGTCTGGAATGGAGGCTACACCGACAATTATTGCTCTAGGACCTATTCTAATGGCTCTAGGTGTGGCTTATGGTTTACACTTATCAAATAGATTTACTGAGGAGACGGGGCCAAATGCTCAGATAAGAATGATGAAGGCTCTATCGACTACTGGAAGAGCTATCGCACTTTCAGCATTAACCACAATGATTGGATTTGGTAGTCTGATGTACACTAATTTAGGTCCTGTATTCACAGTAGGGCTTAGTCTGACTTTAGGGATCTTCGTCTGTTTGATGAGTACTTTCATTATGGCTCCAGCTTTAGCAGTTTTAACAGATTACAATTACAGAAAAACCGAGGGCGAATGGCACAGATTGGCGAAAACAGTTACTGAGTATAATAAACCAGTTTTAGCAATTCTCTTAGCGGTCAGTTTATTGTCCGTTGGTTTGGTAACTGCCCTAGAAACTAACATTGATTACCTTGAGATGGTTCCTGATGATGAACCTACTTTAGAGGGAATTGTAAAGTATTCTACGGAGTTCAATGCAGGAGCTTTTGGGATGATGATTGCTCGAGGAGATTTCCAGAATGATTATACAGAGATAGCAAATGACGCCGTTGATCACTTGGATCAGATTGATTTACTCGTAGCAGGTACAGAAGATGGTAATAGGGAAGGTCTGAATGATGTTAATGATGTTACAGCTATATCCATTACAGAAGTAATGAAGGCAGTTAAGTTCTCAACTAATCAATCCTCTACATTGGATGAGATTTTAAATATAGCCGGTAGAGAAGAAGGTGCAGGATGGACTTTTTGGGATATTCTTCATGAAGAACAAGTAGCCAATAATTTTCTAGTGGGAAGAGATGCTCAGAAATTTTTGTTGAACGTATTCTATGACAGTATCACTCCTGAAGCATTGAGCATGATAATGGACTGTTCTCCTGATCAAACAACGGGAGTTGAGTGCAATTTTTCGAAGACTCTAATATATGTGGACATGCCTCTAAAGGATATCAAATCTATGGAGATTGCAGTCAATGGAGTCAATGATATCAGAAATAATTGGGAATATTCTCCTGTAATGATGTCTCAATTGACAGGAGTTGCAGCTATAGGTACAAGTGTCAATGCTCAGTTGATAACTTCACAGATAACAACTTTAGCAATTTGTATTATTCTTGTAGCTTTTGTCTTGTCTTTAACTTTTAGAAATATTAAGATAGGACTTTTGACAACAGTACCGGTGTGTTGGGTGGTCGCGCTCGAACCCCTGACTTTTGTTATTTTAGGCCAAGCATTGAGTTTGGTTACGGTCATGATAGGCTCAATTGTTATTGGAGTAGGGATTGATTTTTCGATTCATATTACTCAAAGAGTAATTGAGGGTGGAATCAATATGCCTAGTATCTATAATGCGACTGCTAAGACAGCTCAGACATTAGCTGAAGCTACAACTGTTACTTTGGTTGGTTTGACAGCAGCCTTCTTCATCAATATATCTGCCCTTTGGTGGTTTGTTTTCATCATAGTTATTCTTCTAGTTGCTTCGATGATTTCAGCAATGTTCCTTTTGCCTGCACTTTATGCACTTATTGTCAAGTCAGGTGGTACCCTATCGTGACGGTTACTACCATAATTGGTGCTCAATGGGGAGATGAAGGCAAGGGGAAAGTTACAGACTATTTAGCTGATAATTCTAAAGTGGTTGCAAGATCACAAGGCGGCAACAATGCGGGTCATACTATAGTGGTCGATGGTAAAAAACACAAATTACATCTTCTTCCTTCAGGGATTTTGCGGCAAGATATCATAAATGTAATCGGTAACGGAGTTGTTGTAAATCCGGATGTCTTGCTCAAAGAGTTAGCTAATCTTAGTGGCAAAAGAGGTGAATTATTTATTTCAGATAGAGCCCATGTGATAATGCCCTATCACAAGATGTTAGATGGTGGTGAAGAGATTTCTAAGGGTAAATCAATGATAGGAACTACAGGTAACGGCATTGGACCCTGTTATTCAGATAAGGCATCTCGAATTGGAATCAGAATGGGCGATCTTCTTGATGACGATATACTAATTGATAGATTGGATAAGGCATTACCACGTAATCAGGCACTGCTTGCACATTATGGAGTAGAAAATAATCTTACTGTAGATAGTTTGTTTGAAACCTGTAAGAATTGGCGAAATCAATTGGGTGATTTTGTTACAGATACTTCCCTGTTAGTTAATCAGCACATAGATGATGGAAACAACGTTCTTCTTGAGGGTGCACAGGGAGTTCACATAGATATTGAATACGGTACTTATCCCTATGTCACCTCCTCTAGTCCCACAACAGCAGGAGCTGCATTGGGTTCAGGAATTGCTCCCTCCAAGATTTCGAATGTAGTAGGTGTTACCAAAGCATATCTTACTAGAGTTGGTTCTGGTC
>CAYSOH010000028.1:5821-9347 GCA_964432625.1 uncultured archaeon | reverse complement strand
CCAGTAACAGAACCCATTAGATCCTGAGGAACATTGATGTAAACATTCTGCTTCGGTTCCAATAGCGCAACACCAGCACTGACTAATGCACCATTAATTCCATTTCTAACAGCGGGAATTGTTTGTGCAGGCCCACGATGAATTGCATCTTCGTGAAGCTTTGCATCATTTAGCATAATTTTTACACCCATAAGTTTCTCATGAGCTCTTGGACCTCTTTTGACTACTTCTTTGAATGCCTCGATTAATAATTCACGAGTTTCAAACAAATTCTGGATACCTTTAGTTGCATCCACGAAAACACATCCATTTTCTATGCAAAGCACTCCTCTTCCATGAACTTTGGTCCACCCCATGTCAATAAGCTGTCGAGCAACCTCCTTTGATTTTTTGATATCTCCAGAAGGTATAGTCCCATCAACAATTGCAGCCCTTATATCTTCCTCCAGAGGTTCAACCGACATGTAAAATCGGTTATGTTTGTTTGGAGATTTTCCTTCAAACTCCCCAGGTGATTGCATAGCCACTGTTTCTCTATAAACAACAATAGGGGGCGAAGTTGTGATTTCAACTCCGTGTTCATTCTTAATTCTGTATTCTGTAATCTCAAGGTGGAGTTCACCCATTCCAGACATAAGGTGCTCACCGGTTTCTAAATTACTGTCAATTTGAATTGAGGGGTCTGCTTTGGATACGGCTCTCAAAACCTCTACAAGTTTTGGTAAGTCCTTCGTGTGTTTTGCCTCTATTGCAGTAGTTACTACAGGGTCTGAATTGTGGACAATTCTTTCGAAAGGCGTCATTTCAGGATTAGAGGAGATTGTAGATCCAGATATTGCATCTCTCAATCCAGAAACAGCAATGATATTTCCTGCAGTTACGTTCTCGGTGGAGATTCGATCCGCTCCTACAAACATACCCACAGATTGAACTCTGTTAGCTGAAGGCATTCCAGCTACATACATTTGGTCACCTTTCTTTATTGTACCTGAGAACAACCTTCCAACGGCTATTTCACCAGCATGGGGATCAAGAACAACTTTTGTTACCATAAATGCAGCATCCCCATTAGGGTCAGCATTCACCATAGCTTGTCCGATATCCTCATCAGCTTCACCTCTCCATATGTGAGGTATTCTGTATTTTTGAGATTCACTAGCAGGGGGCAACTTTTCAACAATCATATCAAGTAGGACTTCATGTAAAGGAGCCGCTTGGGCAAGTTCTTTTCGTTGTTCCTTCTCCATAAAATCATAAATTTGTTTGAAGTTAACGTTCTTTTTTGCCATGAATGGGATAGAAGTTGCCCAGTTGTGGTATGCAGAACCAAAAGCTACAGTTCCAGCCTGTGCATCAACCATCCAGTCTTTTTTGAATTCATCTGGAACCATTCGGGAAATTAACTTATTAACTTCAGTTATAATCTTTCCAAATCTTTGCATCATATCATCAGGTGTTACTTGAAGTTCTGCAATCAAACGATCAACTTTGTTTATGAAAAGGACAGGTTTTACTTTTTCTTTGAGAGCTTGTCTAATCACAGTTTCAGTTTGTGGCATTATTCCTTCTACAGCACATACTACAATAATTACTCCGTCTAAGGCCCTCATTGCTCTTGTAACATCACCACCAAAGTCAACGTGCCCAGGAGTATCAATTAGATTAATCAGATAGTCTTCTCCCTTATGATTATGAACCATCGAAGCGTTAGCAGCATTGATAGTTATTCCTCTTGCAGATTCTTGTTCATCAAAATCTAGCATTAGCTGTTTTCCAGCCAAATCTTCAGACATCATTCCTGCACCAAAAATCAAGTTGTCAGATAACGTAGTCTTACCATGATCAATGTGTGCGGCAGTTCCTATGTTTCTTATATTCTCTAGCTTTTTGAAAAGCGCTGTTGCACGCTTTATGTTGTCTTCTTTACGGCCCATTTTTTCTTCACTCTAATTGTGTGCAGCCTCAGCTTGCCTCTCAGTCTCTTCTTTTTTACTGATAGCATAAGAGTCTGGGTTTGCTTCTGACGCAAGCATAAGTTCTCTGGTAAGAGATTTTTCGATTGAACGCTGCTTCTTGGCAGATTCTAAAGCCCCTATACAGAGATTTCTAATTGCTATGTCGACTCTTCTAGTTGGCGAAACATCAACACCACTATAGACTCTAATTCCTCCATATCTAAGTGATACAACAGCAGCTCTTGGTGCAGAGTTTTCCAAGGCCCGAACCATAATTTGGGCAGGATTCTCCTTTTTTTTGCCGTTGATATTGTCAAAAGAATTTTTTAGAACATTATAGGCCTGAGCTTTTTTTCCAGTGTATTTTTCAGAACGCATTAAATTATTGATAAATCTTTCTATTACAGTCAGATTCCCTTTCCCAAACCTCTTTTTGGAATGTCTACCTCCTGTATGAGGCACTTGGAATGCATCTAGATTGATGTATTTCTCTAACGTAGTATCAGTTACTGTAACTTCACTAAGATCCCACTTTCCAAATAATGGCACGATGGGCATTTCAGGTTCTGTAACATCAACCACTTTCTCAACTGGATTTTCTTCAGTCTCTGCCATATTTATCTAATTGGTTTTTCCTTACGACCTCTGACCATTTCTTTCAGAGAAACGTTGTTAACTTTTGCAACACGATACCTTACACCCGAAAGATCACCATACGATCTTCCCATTCGTCCTCCAACGCCTTCAATTACAACTTCATCGTGTTCATCAATAAAGCTAATAGCTAGATTGCCAGGAGCAAGTGCAGTCACTTGTCTTCCATTTTTTATTAATTGAACTCTTACACACTTTCGGATACCAGAGTTTGGCTGTTTTGCTTCAACACCGACCTTCTCTACAACTATACCTTTAGCTTGTGGAGCACCTTGAAGAGGATCTGCCTTTTCTTTAAGCTTCATGGCTCTCTTTCTGTAGTATCTGTCGTTCCAGCGATGCTTTTGGCGATTATTACGCTGCCTTGAAGCAGTATAGAGTCCTTTTGCCACTCAATCTCTCCAGTCCCATAATCAGGATTGCTGCGCAGGAGGGGGCTGTATATAATATTGTTCGGCCTCTTATCGTCGAGTGAGTCTAAATTAGTGAAAATTTGAATCAGGTAAAACCTTTTTGTCCACAAGTCTCCAAGGGTCTCAGGCCACCGTAGCTTAGCCCGGTTGAGCGGCTGACTTGTAATCAGCAGGTCGGGGGTTCAAATCCCTCCGGTGGCTCCACCCATTTTTCTTATTTAGCCCAACTCTTGTGCCACTAACCTAGGTTGAAGCACGAGATATGTTAAGGAGTACATCGATTAAACTTGATTCTTGGAAACCCGTAAAACTATTAGCTCGCCAGTCTGTGGATGATTTGATCCTAAATATCTCTTGTGATCCGAAAGGAGACGTTGTTGCAGCTTTAACCAATTCCTCAATTAGCATTTTTGCTAATAGAGAATTATTGGATAGCATACCCTTGAAGAGAGGCAAGCAAGTGTATGTCTCAGGAAATACAAATTCAATACTCGCATTAACATC
>CAYSOH010000028.1:1996-5721 GCA_964432625.1 uncultured archaeon | reverse complement strand
GGTCTTGAACTTTGGCGAAAAGAGGGAAAGGTTGTCAAAGATTTAAATTTCTCAAAAGACGGAACACAGCATATTTTCACATCAGATCTCAAGACATTGGTTTGTCAGGATCGTAATGGAGACGAGGTTTGGACGTACCGTTCCAAAGAGAATCTCCAAGGCGCATATAGTTTGGATTCAGGCCGAATGGTGGGTGTGTTCTCTAGCAGTGTCTTTCATGTTATTGATGCTAGTGGTCATCAGGCTTGGTCTTATCAAGCTAGAGAAAAGGTTGTTGATTTCTCGTTTCCAAGTCATGGCGGTGATGTCATTATTGCATCAGAGAATAAACTTCATTGGTTTCAAAACGAAGGCTTTCTGAGAGCAAGTTTTGATGAGGAACTAAGTACCTCCGAGAGTTTAATTTCTAAGGTTTCCTTGTATGAGGGCAATTTGAATCGTGTTAAATACGATATAGACAAATCCAAGTCACTTCATTCTGGTAAATTTAGTCTTGTTAAAGAATCTTTTGACATCATAACGTCAGTAAAAAAGCGTTTGACAGACCTCCACCAACGCCATGTAGGATATTTAGATGGCCTATCAAACTTCATGGAGCAATTGGGACTTCAGGGCGCCCAAACTGATGAGATGGTTCCACAGTTGTATCCTTATTATTCATTGCATAGCGATTTGGCTGACATTTCAGAATTAAAAGCTCTTTTAGAATGGGCTAAGTTCATGCTATCTAAACTAGACAAATATAAATTCGAGGGGTCTGAAGATGATACGGAACTTAATTCTAATCAACATTTTCTGAAGGAAGCAAGGAATGGTGTATCTGAGGAAATAATAAATGTAGAAGGATTGATTAAAAGTGCTAAGAATGATGTAAAGTCGTTAGAATCCAATGTTAAAGATTTGGTTATTGAATGGTTGAAAACTGGACAATTGGATGACCAGCCACGCCAGTTTCTAAATACATATCATCAATGTGAGAAACTTCGTTATGAAAAGCAAGAATTAATTACAAGTAAAATAGAGAATCACATCGCGTTTGTTGATTATTCTGAGAAAACAGATCATATTCTTTTAGATTCGTTAAGTTTTGAATGCAAATCCAGTGTAAATCTTAACTTTAGTCTAAAAAATATTTCTGAAAGTTCTTTAAGCAATATTTTTCTAAGAATTAAGATAGAAGGTAGTGGCCTTAATCTGATAGATCCATTGTCTGGGGTCATGCGTCTAAATCATTTAGATACTAATGAAGTTTATTCACCTATTTTCACTTTCGATCCAGTTAATAGGTCTTTTACACGTGTAGCAGTGATAATTCAATACCATGATGAAGCAGGCCGGTCATATACTTCATGGTTAGGAGATATCGAAACCAACTTTTTGGGCTGTTATATTGAACCTTACAACATCAGTGAGGATGAACATGGTGAATTACGCCTAGAAAACAAAGATTCCAACTCTCACGTATCTATCAATGTTGAAGGTTTGACAATAAATAAATTAACAAATATTTGTAAAAGTTTACCAGGAATGCACTTGAGCAGCTTTAAGGAGGAGAATTTGCGTTCTATAATTTACCATTCTGCAAAGTCCAGTATAGACGAGTCTATTCATCTTTCAATGATATTCTTGAGAACCATAGGTGGCGAGGCATCATTGAGGAGCGCACTTGAGTTAATATGCCATGCTCCAGATATTACTAAATCATCTGAGTTGAAAGACGAATTGATTTCATATCTCAAAAACAAAATCTTGGAATCTAATGGCCGTTTGGTTTAGTACTCGCGCCACTTATGTCTACATTTTGTGCATTGATAGATTCTAGTCGAGGGCTCATCTGCAGCTCTCGTCTGTCTTATTACCCACGTTGCTTCATTATGTTTACATTTCTCACATATAATCTTAGTAGTTGGTAGCGTCCCTTCTATACCTTCAGTTACAACAATTTCTCGTTCTATTCTTTCTTTGGTGGTTATTTCAGCTTCTTTCTTATTTGGTTCTTTATGTCCACAATTAGGCCTCTTACAAACCATCTCGTTGGTTTCTCTGCTTAGCATCATTAATGCTTTACATTTTGGACAAAATCTCATTTTACTTCCTAATTTACGTTTTCTACAATTTCCACGGCCTGATTTATAGTTGTTTGGTTAGTTCCAAATACTATGCAAATAATTGTTTGAAAACCTCCATCGATAGATACAATTCCTTTGTAAGGAGTCCAGAAGATAGTTTTGACAATTATGGTCTCTCCCTCATCAAAGAAATTTGATTTCTCAACTTTAGCATCCCACTGATAAATTGTTGCACTTGGATGCAGCTCCTCATTATCCTCATTTGTCACGACTCCATCACCAACAAGAGTAACTCCTTCACTAGAAGCCTGTGATTTCACTTTATCTACAACTATTCCACTAATCTGACTTTCTAGATTGATTAGAGAGCTGATTGATAAAATAACTAATTTACCCGATTCCCCATCTGTAGTTTCATATTTCTGTGATATAATCTTTAGGTGACCATTGAATTCTTTACTAGAATCTATTTCAAAAGGCCCATTCCACACACCCATATCCAGGTACATGGAATCTCCGGGTTCAGCGGTTTGGTACTCAATTAAAGAAGGCCCGATGATTAGAAAACCAAGAAGAGCAATGAGTATTAAAGAGAATAATCTCTTGAACCAACGTCTCCTTCCCTCTTTTTCCCATCCACCAACACGTAGTTCAGGCGCTTCCATAGAATGCCTATTCAGTCTTCAGTAATAAGAACTGCTTCAACAGGGCAAACAGATTCACACGCTCTACATATGATACATTCTTCTTCTCTTATCATTATGGCTTTCTTATCTGATTCTGGGTGGTTAGGTGTGTCAATCCATTCGAATACTTCAACTGGGCAAGCATCAATGCAAGCACCATCAGCGACGCAAAGGTCGAAATCAACACCAACTACAGTTCCCCAAACACCGAGTTTATCACTTCCTATACCACCATAAGATGATTGATCCTTAGCCCAAATCTGTATGGGTTGGCTCTCACCATCATAAGTTGCAACCTTCTCGTAACTTGAAAGATAATCTTCGTCTATTGCCATGCTGACCAGCTATTACCTTACACCCTACTTAATAATATTTTTTGCAATACCAAATTAATTAAACAACCCTTGAAAGAGACCCTCTATGGGAGAAGTCGCCCTGAAATATAGATTGATGCCAGAATCACCCGATTCAGACACTAATGCAATTGTAAATTCCATCTCCGGAGTTCTTCCGGAAGATGCGAGTCTCGGTGCACATGAAATCAAGCCGTTTGCCTTTGGACTGAATGCTATTATGATAGTTATAATGGGTATAGATAGAGAAGGATTTGCAACTGAAGTGGAAGATGCCTTAACTGGCCTATCCGAAGTCCAAACAGTCGTTCTTGAAGAACAATCATTGGTTTAGATTCTACAAAACATTAAAACTATAAACTATAGTTCCTTACTGGTATAGTTATGGTTAGACGCGAACCTTTGTCATATACGACCACTAGGCTAACCCTTGGCACATTCCTTCGCATCATGTTCAGACCGAGATATCTCGATAGGTCCAAAATTCCTGTCGATGGGCCTTTGATAATTGCGGCCAATCACTTGTCACATATCGATCCAGCGTTTATTATGACTGCAGTGAAACGCCCAATATCATATATGTCTAAAAAAGAACATTTTGATGGAGCTGTTAGGAG
>CAYSOH010000028.1:0-1896 GCA_964432625.1 uncultured archaeon | reverse complement strand
ATTTCCAAGCGAATTCCACGGCCTTGGAGAAAATTCTATTACAAGTTTGGAGATCCCATTTACTTTGAGAGTTCTAAGGTTAATTCAGACACACTACGAGCATTTACAGACGAAATAATGCAGAATATAGCACAACTTTCTAAAGAGTGCGAGGAATATTGGAAATCTAATACAGTTTCAGCTAGGTTACGTAATTGGTCTGAGAATACTCGCTCTGGCATGCGCCAACGGATTGACTCATGGCGTAAAAACCGTAAAGTTCCACTTCTTTCAAGAATACGCAAATAGTCTATTATATGGCTGAAATCATTTTGTGTAGTGATTGTACACGTCTTTCATTTACCTTCAAATCATAAATCCCTAGTCTTGATTGACTGTGCAACCAAATAGTAGTCATACCATCAGTTTCAAATATCTTTATAGCCACATCATCATGGAATCTGAAGAATGGTGTAGTATCGACTGCATGAATGAATCCTTCTTTGGAATGTAGTATTCTCATTTTTGTTTTTTCAGTTAGTATTTTTACAATCTTATCCTGCACTAAAATAGGATTATCTTTTGTTGAAATTGGTTTTAGACCGTAGCCACGAGTGTTTACATCGGCAACGCGTGTGCATTTCGTAGAGTTTGAACATCTTTTGGGAAATTCGTTCCATTTCTTATTTGGAGACAAAAAATATATAAAATTTATAATTAATAAATATCCAAATATAGAACCTAGGATAATTATCCCAGCGATTACTTCAAAATCCATTTAGCTCCTCTCTAAGCAGTTAAGCCTAACCTCACCTTTACTTAGTTTTAACCTAATTCTATCTCCCGTATTTACTTTTTGGCAAGCATCATCCTGAAATGAATGAGCATAAGGGATTCCAAGCAAGCTACAAGCAGGTATTGTTTGTTGATCCAAATCAGTATTGATTATCGCTTTTGGACCATTACCATTGTAGAACAGACCAAGAAGAACATAGGGCGCTACGGTAGACCCACTGCCCTTTGGAAAGATCAGAATTTTGTCCTTAATTGATTTTCCATTTATAGGATGCCCCTCTTCTTCTATAATCCCAGTTTCGCGATTGACAAAACCCAAGAATGTTATTGGTACATCGGTTACTAAGCCTTCACCTTCGACAGTCCATTGATCCTGTGAGTTAAGCCCTTTCCCTATCATGTTCAATTCACCCTTTTGGTAAGTTTTTCTAGATCGTTGTACTTCTGATTTCTTCACAGGCTTTTCCGCTATTTTTTCAATACCGATGTCAGGTTTTGCCGCATGCTCAATACAATCAGATAATTTCATTACTGAAGTGTTGATAGAGTTGAGCCCTGACTTTAGATAATGCTCAGCCTTCATTGAATTAGTCAGTATGTGTTTGACCTTTGAGTGGTTGTAATGAACTACTTCGGGACATGTTTCTCTCAAAACAAGACCGCCCGCGTCTTCTACTTTCTTTATTAGTCCATTTTCCTTGGCTTTAGCAAAATTCTCAGAGGAAGTGAATAGCCATAATCTTCCCTTCACTAATCTTTTTCCATCAACTAGTTGTGCAGTTCTTTTAATTTCATCATAAGACGCTTGTGGACATCCAATGGTTATCAAATCGACCCTACTCTTAGGAGCCAGTTCCAAATATCGTTTTTCGAGGACACTCTTTGTGAATTTAACCTCTCCTCTATAATTCGTGGATGGCGGTAAATCGGTGAAGCCATCAACAAATAGCATTGGACACCCATAATTCGCAGCTGCTGCAGTCAATGCTTTTCTAGATTCGTGGCTTAATTTTTTTATTCCAAAGATCTGTGGAATCGGACCGTATTCCATTTTCCAGTGTGGTTTAATTTGTTTTCCAATCCAATCTCCGAGAATTGAGTAGTCTACAGGCTCTTCTAGTT
>CAYSOH010000027.1:0-9732 GCA_964432625.1 uncultured archaeon | reverse complement strand
ATTAGGCACTATGTTGATTTCTTTATATACTAAGTTGTGCACTATGAAACAGATTACGGTAAAAACATGTACTCTGCAAGCAATTTTGGAAATCCAGAAACGCCCAGTGATCCAGACCTTATCTTCAAGAAAGGAAGTACTACCTATTACAACAGTACTAGGCTTTTCCCTAAAGCAATAAGAAAGGATGTAACTACACTTTACAGTTTTGTTAGAGTGGCCGACAACTTTGTTGATTCCGTACCACAGGATGTAAGGGGATTCAAAAATTTTAGAAATGAATACAATCGTGCTCTGAAAGGAGAGAAAATAGGTGACACTGTAATCCAAAATTTCATTGAACTTTCTGAAAGAATAGAATTCGAAAAAGAATGGATTGAAGCTTTCCTAGATTCTATGGAAATGGATACTAAGAAATCTGAATATGAAAACTTGGATGAATTAAACGTTTATCTTTACGGATCCTCAGAAGTTATTGGACTCATGATGAACAGAGTCATGAAGATTGATGAAAGTGCTGATGAAGCCTCGAGATACCTAGGAAAAGCAATGCAATTCATAAATTTCTTAAGAGACATTGATGAGGATATTGATCTCAATCGAACCTACTTCCCAAAGGATACGCTTAGAAAATTTGGATTGGAAGGAGTCACAAGAGGGGAAGCTCGTCGAAAACCTGAACAGTTCGAGGCTTTCATAAAATCTCAAATCAAAATTTACTTCGATTGGCAGAAGAAGGCTGAAGTTGGATTTAATTACATTCCTAAGAGAATGAGAGTTGCGGTAAAGACTGCCTCTGACATGTATCTTTGGACGGCAAGACAAATCTACAATAATCCTTTCGTCGTTTACGACATGAAGATAAAACCAAGTTGGTACCGTGTTATTTTGAAAGGAATTAAGAATTATTTTAGCGTCTATCTCACTTTCAGTTATGGTGTTCCTTCAAGTGATGTTGTAAGAAAACATAGTATCAGTAAACTATAAAATCGAACCGCTGCTCCAATCATTATGATTAGCATAACTGAGTCAGCTGCTGAGAAAATAAACAAAGCTGTTATTGAACAGGAAATGAATGGAAAACACCTACGAGTTGGAGTGTTTCCTGGTGGTTGTGGCGGTGGCTATCAATACGCTTTGGGTTTTGACGAGTTAGGAGAGGATGACTCTGAATTTGAATCTCAAGGTTTGAAATTGATCATAAACAATGGAGATGTTGACAAAATCAAAGGCACCGAGATAGACTATGTTGTGTCTGAGATGGGAGAAGGTTTCCGTGTCAACAACCCAAATCCTGCGCCTGAAGGTAAGAAAGGAGAATGTGGTTGTGGCGAAGGTGGATGTTGCTAAGATAAATGTTTTCTAGAGAACAAGCTTTCACGATGGCGACTGTTCTCGTTTTCCTCAGTTCTTCAATTCTAGTGTATCTCAGTGAAGATGAAGATGGTTTTTTGACTAATAATCAATCTTATTATTATCCTGATTTATTTGATCGGCATAAATTCGAATGGAACATGAATGGAACGCACAGCTATGTTCTAGAAGAAGGGCCATACGAATCTTTAGAGGTGCAAGAAGCATTCATTAATGTAGATACAAGTGCTGTTTGGGAAACTGGCCCATCTGATGCTGTAGTGCATCTATCCTATTGGCTTCCAAGTAACACCATTAATGCAGAAAAAGTTCCTGTCATTGCAGTTGTAAGTCCTTACTTTGATTATGGAGGTCCAGACGGAGGTGCAAGTACACCGACGAATATTGTCAGTGCTGGAAGAGGGGAATTTATCTATGAGAATTTTGTTCCTTGGGGATATGCATTTGCTCAAGTTGCTGTTTTTGGTACTGAAGAATCAACTGGATGCTTTGATTACAGAGGTCATGGTGAACAATTAGGCATTGATGCGGCTGTAACCTGGCTTGGTGAACAAGAATGGAGTAACGGAAATGTAGGGCTTTATGGAAAATCCTATGAGGGGGCAACCCAATGGGAGGCTGCATTAGCTGGAAATCCTTATCTAAAAACAATAGTACCGATTAGCGGTACAACAAGCACAAAAACATTGTTATTCAAAAATGGTAGTGCAGAGGCCCGTTCCCAAGTTATGCATGGCGCTTACTTCATCAACATAGTAGATTTTGATGAATCTGATGCAGATCATGTCTGTCCTGATGTAGCCGATGGATTCACAAGAGGTGAAAGGACCTATCTTGAACCCAGAGTAGATGCAGACATGAATTACTGGAATGAAAGAGACTACAGACAACGTTCCATAGATAATTACCAAGGTTCAGTTTATTTTATCCAGGGTTTACAAGATTGGAACGTTGATTCGCATATGATATTTCCACTTTATCAGCAAATGAAAGATGCTGGTTTTGATGTAAAGGGAATGTTTGGACAATGGGGGCACGACTATCCTGATCAGTGGCAGAAACATGATGATATTAACAATGATAATGGAGGAACTGCTTTTCCTGAAATGACAAGATGGGACTGGGCACAAGATTTGTTTGAGTGGTTTGAATATTATCTACAGGAAAGAGGACCAAAACCGGATCTAAATGTACAAGTTCAGAGGCATGATGGTTTATGGCGAATAGAAGATACTTATCCTGTACAAAATAGTGAAAAAATAATATTAGAAGATTTCAATGCCGATTGTAAAAGTCTTGTTGGTAATTGGTGGCCTCTTGTATTCAATTGCCCTGTTGATGTGACGGCTTTTGTTAATTTGACTCATCCTGGTTTTGAATATGATGTACATATTTCGGGGATGCCTACTTTGCATCTGGATGTGACTGCTTCTGGAGATATCAGTCAAGTTTTTGCAACAATATATGATGATACTGCTAACGTAAGATTAGGACATGCTACTATGGATATTCGTTATAATGAAGGGGGAGAAGATCCTAGTCCTGTAGTTGTTTCAGGTCAATCTGTAACTATGAAAATGGAATTCTTTGCTATCGATGCATTTCTTCCTGCAGGGCATGAAATTAGAATTGATTTGACTGGTTCTGGAAAAGATTATCTTCCACCACCGTGCCCACCTGCTGGAGTCTGTACGGTTGATTACCAATCTGCAAAATTAACTTTACCAATCTCTAACACTCCTGAGCAAGATTACTTTAATGTTCCCTATTGGAATCCGGAAGAGGAATGAAACCAGATAGCGTATCTGCCCAAGTGTTTTCACTGGTGACTGTAGCCATAATGATTGGTAGTTCTTACCTTCTCTATGCCCAGGATTACTGGGAAGGAGGTGATTATGACATGAGAGTCCCAGTTTGGGCTAGAGATCAGCAACCTTTTGATACCACACAGGCGTACAGTTTTGTCCTTGAACAAGGGCCATATGAACTGCTAGAAACGGAGAATGAATTTGATTCCGTTCATGTGATGATACCTTACGATTTACCAATAGGAGAAGGGGGAGCGGCCGTGACATGCTCAATAGGCATGGACTGTCCACAGATTAGTTTAGCTTACTGGAGACCCAAGGTACCCTCTGGAATGAAAGTTCCCGTAATAGCTGAATTTGGGCCTTATTTTGGAGAAACGTCTGCTCAAACTCCTGATGTGTCACAACCTGGAAGTTGGTTAGGGGCGAATATAATCTATAATTTGCTCCCTCATGGATTTGCTTTTGCACAAGTTTCTGTTACAGGAACGGGGATGTCAAACCATTGTATGGATCTGATGGGGTTTGCTGAGCAAGAGGGGATTAATGCTGCAGTTGAATGGCTTGGTACACAAGAATGGTCTAATGGAAATGTAGGAATGATTGGAAAATCCTACGACGGTTCAACACCATGGCAAGCTGCAATGTATGGTGATGAATATTTGAAGACGATAGTACCTATTTCCGGACTTATTGGTGTTAGAGAATTGATGTGGAAGAATGGATCTTCGGAAGCGAGAGCTCCATTCATGCATAACGTTGTTTATGGATCCTACGGTTTTGAAGCTGACAAGGGTGATGAAAATATTCAAAATGCTTGCGAAGATTATCTTTTAGGTCCAATACATGCAACCAACGGCTATGTTTTTGCAGGAAATGAATTTGTGGAAAGTTACTGGGCTGAAAGATACTTCCTTGATAGGGTCTTAGAAAATTATAGAGGTTCGGTTTACATTGTGCAAGGTTTCCATGATTGGAATGTAGACCCGCATATGGCTGTTCCTACCATCAATACACTGTTGGACCATGGAATAGAAGCCAAAGTTTTGATGGGGCAGTGGGACCATGACTATCCGGACAGACCTGACTACCAGAAGCAGCGTTCTGACCCTGGAAGGGGCTCTGAGGCATATCCTGAAATGGTAAGATTCGACTGGATGCAAGACTTGCTGGAATGGTTCACTTATTACTTACAGGAAAAGGGGCCAAAGCCAAGTCTTTACCTTGAAATACAAAACAATAGAGGCGAATGGAGAGTGGAAGAGAGATATCCGGCCAGAGATTCAAGAGTAATTGAATTCGATTTAGGAGGAAACCTCACCTTGGTAGAAGAAGGTGGGTTTGGAACTGTTGTTTACCCTGGAATGGAGGCTGTTGATGATTGGATCGTTTTTGAAACTGAAACTTTCGATTATGATTTCCGATTTGGAGGACTACCACAACTCCATATGCAAGTGACACCGCAAGGGTCTGGTGGGTCAATCTACGCTTACATGGAGGATTGTTCAGCAAATGATGAATGCATTCATGTGGGGCATGCAATCATGGATTTGCGTTACCACGAAGGTGGAACTGAGTATCAGACTATCGTTCCAGGAGTCGAAATCACTGCTAAAATGGAATTCTTTGCCATGGATATATTGATTCCAGAAGGGCATTATATTCGGCTGTCCTTGAGAGATATTGGGGAGGATTATATGCCTTCAAGTACTGAGGCTGCAGTTGATATTGAACTCGGGGAAGATAGTGTACTGCGATTACACGAAATTAACGTGGATAACAAAATATTCTTCGAACCTCCCGTCTGTACGCATACAGATTGTTTAGAAGAGTGATATCTCTTATATTACTGCTCTTTTAGAGAAGCATGAAAAGGTTTGATTCTATCGCGATTGCGTTTCTGTTCTTGATGCCTGCATTAGCAGGGTGTCTGGAAAATGATTCAACCGTAGAAATCACTGTAGATGATATCAGTGTAAATCCAGAAACAATGATTGCAGGTGAATTTCAACCCATAGTTATAACTGCAAAAAAGGACGTTGCAGTTTTCATACCTAATCTTGTTATTGATCCTCTCTCAAATTATGTTCAGAATGGAACTGTTGTAGATCTAAGATTGGGTGAAACCAAACAACTGATGACTCTAGCGCCACCCAGAATTGACTCTGCCTTTGTATTTTTATCAAAATATGGGAATATCAATTGGCCAATAAGAAATCCGAACGAAAGTTGGGAACAATGGGTGAATAGGGGTGGAATCAGAGACGATGGACTTGCTGTCTCAAGAATAACGGCGCCTGAAGGCAGTTCACTTGACACTCTGAATCTTACTGATGAAAAAGCAAGTAGTGTAGTGCCTGTTAGAATCTCAATAGAAAGACAGGTTTCTGCCGCATATTCTATAGATGAAGGGGGTTTATTTTCAACTGGATTTGTAGATGGAAGAACTGTTTACAATAATATTAATCGTATTTCTGATGAAACTCCAGATATCTTGGATCCTGCTGATGGTGCTGTTGGATATCTAGATCGATGGGCTGGACAAGGAAACTTAGCTTACGAAGATGCTGCCCAATTTTTAATTGCTGAGATGACTGCGTATGGGCTTCGGGTAGAAGTTCAGAGATTCCAAATAACGGATGTGCTAGGAAATGTTAACCCGGAGGCTTACAATGTATGTGGATTCCGTGATGGTACCTTATATCCAAATGAGTGGTTAGTCTTTGGAGCCCATTTTGATATTGCTCCTCCGGCAAATGTAGGGCTGGTAGACCCTCACATAACTGGATCTAGAACATATGGAACTAGAGTTGGAGCTTACGACAACACTGCAGGAACATCCATGGTGCTTGCTGCAGGAGAAGCAATGGCTAGCATGCCATATGACACTCGAAGAACAATGGTCTATTGCTTGTGGTCAGGAGAAGAAGGGGGCTTACGTGGGAGTGACTACTGGACAGACACACTAGCTGACAGATATCCTGACGTGACTGTTACGAATTACATCAATTTGGATATGGCTGGAGTTAACTGGCCAGGTGGTGGTGGTGCTCCTTGTGGTGACGAACATGGAGGGGGCGATGGAGGTTGTGATCCAGATCCTCAACCGGACACTGATGGATACCCTAAAGATAGTGAAGTCTGGCCAATGAGAATTTACATTGGTCCTTCCCTTAACTACAATAAAATTGACCAACCTGATCTTGTGTACCTCAGCCAGTGGATTGGTTCTGATGCAATAAATGTTTCAATGCAGCAAGATATTTTAGTTGGAGCTGACAATAACTCAGAAGAAACATGGAAGTATGATGTTTGGGTTGAGCAAGATAGACCTGAGATAATAATTTACGAAGATACAACTGCACGAAGTGATCATGCCTCATTTCAAAATAATCTGGATACTATAACTCTTGGATTCGGTGGGCTAGTCGATGGTTATTGGTGCTATCACCAAACCTGTGATACAGTAGAAGAAATGGTAGACTGGATGGATAATCAAGCCAGAGGTTATGGGAACAATGCTACTGGCGTCAATAACTTGGTAAACTCACTAGATATGATTACGTGGTGGGCTGTCTACAGCTTTTTCCACATGGATGAAAAACCGATTTTGAACGTTTATCTAGATTAGAAAAAAGAAGTGTACTCCTCCAAATCTTTCTTCATTATATTTGGAACAATAGCATTCTCAGAAGGAAAACCTGTAACGAGAATCAAGAATGCTCGCTCGTTCTCGCCTCTTCCTAGTATTTTACGTAGGAAATTCATTGGGCTTGGAGTGTGAGTCAAAGTTACCAAACCTGCGTTGTGAAGTGCTGTAATCAGCATACCTGTGGCTATGCCAACTGATTCTGAAACATAATAATTCTTAATCTTATTTCCTTTATCATCCAAACCATATGCCTCTGAGAAGATAACTATCAGATAAGGTGCTACCTCAAGAAAGGGCTTGTTTTCATCGGTTCCTAGTGGTTCTAGGGCCTCCAGCCATTCATCTGGTGCTCTACCACTATAGAACTTCTTTTCTTCTTCCTCTGCCGCTTTTCGAATCTGCTTCTTAATCTCCATATCACTTACAACAGAAAAGTGCCATGGTTGACGATTGGCGCCACTGGGTGCCGTACCAGCAGATTTCAAACAATTGACAATAATTTCCTCTGGAACGGGCTTATCTGAAAAGTCTCTAATTGTACGCCTCTGCTGGATACTCTTGAGAAAACTCTTGGACCTCTGCTGCATTTCCTCTATAGGATAAGATTTATGACTGTAAGGAATAAAACTGGTTTCATCCACAAATGAGACTTGGTTTTTTGGATAAAAGACTTTGTATTGAGGGTTCAATACGCCTATGTGAGCGGTACAATCGAATGGAGCGACTTTATCAAGGTCGACATGAGAGTTGGAAGAATAATAGATGTTAATGACTTTCCAGAAGCCAGAAAACCGGCTTACATTCTGACCGTGGATTTTGGTCCATTGGGTACTCGAAAGACGTCCGCTCAAGTCACTAACTATACGATGGAGGAATTATTGGAGCGGAATGTTGTTGCAGTATTCAATTTCCCTGCAAAACAGATCGGCCCTATAATGTCGGAAGTGCTTGTTCTAGGAGGAGTTGAAGAAGACGGTACCGTTCGCCTTTTGAAACCAGACCCTGATTGTGAATTAGGAAGTCGTGTTGCATGAATCCATATATCGCTTTGACTAGACCGGGGAACATGGTCCTAACGGCAATAGCTGTTGTTGCTGGAGCTTTTATTGCAGCTGGAACTGATATTTCTAATTTTCAAATAGAAATTTTGATATGCTGTTTATGCTCAATGATGCTTGTTGGAGGTGGTAATGCGTTAAATGACTATAATGATCGTAAAACTGACAAGGAAAACCATCCCAAAAGACCAATACCCTCAGGAAGCGTATCTCCTGATTCGGCTTACATGTATGCACAGGCCCTTCTAGGCTTAGGTCTTCTGATACTTCTTTTGACACTTGAAAATAAAATGCCATTTGTTATTGCCCTTATTGGAGTTATACTTCTGATAGCATACGAAAATGGGCTCAAAGCTGCAGGAATAACGGGGAATGTGGTGGTGGGATTGATGTCGGGTGCGGTTTTTCTGTTTGCTGGAATGGCCGTGAATGATCCCGGGCCTACATTGTGGATGTTTGGACTCGCGGTACTCGCTACAATAACTAGAGAAATTGTGAAGGATATCCAGGATTTAGAAGGAGACACTGATCGTCGGACACTGCCTTCCAGAATTGGTATTGAATCGTCCTTGAATCTCTCTATTTTGATACTTTTGATTGCCATTGGGCTCAGTTATACTGCAATGAACCAATTCGAAGAAATGGCTTGGAACGCTTATGTCGGCGGAATAACTTTGGCTAACGGAACAATGCTTTTTGGAATTTACAATGCAAAGCAGGAGGATTATTTCATGGGTCAGAAGAATATCAAGCAAGGAATGGGGATTGCAATGCTAGCTTTCATCGCTGCAGCGGGCCTTAGTTAGTTATTTTTTTGTAAGATTATATTAATATATGTGCATTTATACATATAATTAATGAATAGTTTAATTTTCAAAGCTTTGGGGAACGAAACTAGATTGAAAATTGTTCAAACTTTGATGATAAAAGAACATAATGTAACCGATCTAACACAAATTTCAGGTAAGGATCAAACTACTGTGTCAAGGCACCTTTCAACATTATCAAATGCAAACATAATCAGACAAAAAAGGATTGGAAGAAACATATTCTATAGCATAATTGATGTACCGATGAAGGAATGGCTTAATTCGACGATAAGTATAAAAAGTAAAAATGATGATAAGAGCGAATTGAGAAGCAAAATTCAGAATTTCTTAAGCAAGCAAAGGAACGAAGCAAATGAATGATGAACAAATAGAAATAAATGAGGAAAAATTAAGTCGCTTAAAGAGACTAAGTGAAAAATTAGATGATTCTATAACTATTCCTGGAACAGAAAGGAAAATAGGGATTGACCCGATTATTGGTTTGATTCCTGGAGGCGGAGATCTAATTGGGGGAGTGATTTCACTCTACATCATGCATTCTGGAATCAAAATGGGAGTTCCACGTGAAACCATTATTCGAATGTTTGCAAATGTTACGTTAGAATTCGTCATAGGTTGCATTCCAATAGTGGGTGATTTATTTGATGCAACTTGGAAATCTAATCAAAGAAATGTGAAATTGATTGAAAAATCAGTGATGTCGGATGAAGAAAATAGAATATTTGGTTATTTTCTTATTGGCATTTTAATCACAATACTAGTGAGTGTGATTATCCTTGCACTGACTCTAATGACGTGAAATAACCTGAAAATCGAGAGCGTAGCAACTATCTTGTAGCTAAAAAATGATTAGCTACTCTAAAATTATGCCTTACCAAGAATACGGTACATTCCAGTGCCACAGGTTCCGCATGTTCCCTTCATAGCTTTGCGACCATTCTTCATTGTGACTTCTTGTCCGTTACCGATTTCTCTTTTGGCTTTGCACTTTACGCAATATCCTTCCATGC